>JAAYYY010000103.1 GCA_012515125.1 Chloroflexota bacterium | reverse complement strand
TTCCTCTCCAGCCACCATAGACAGCACGCTGGCAGCACAGCTTCCCGCCGTGCCCTTTTCTCTCGCGTCTCTTTTGAGGTAATCTGGCTGACTCCCCTCAGCCCTAGCGAATTTGGATTATAGCAGATCGCCAACAGCCTGTCAAACTCAGGCTTAAGCGGCCCGCTCATACCCACATCCTGTTAACCCTCTGCTTCCTGACCTGGCTTTCGCCGTTTCCGGAAGCGGATGGGAATTATATCCGGTAGATCCGGGGCGTCAAGGGCCGAAACATAAGAGACAGCTAAGATCGGCGCTTAACACCGCCGCCGAGGGTTCCTCCTGACCAGGTGTCAGCTTGATCTGGTCCTTCCGGCGGAAAGCGCTGCCGGGCCGTGTATTGGAACAGCCGTCTATATCCCTTATTATAGAGGGTGCATACAGCCGTCTCATGCTGAAATTCGCATCCTTTCCGGCTTTGTATTCCGGGCTGTTTCGACATTGAGCTGAGCAGGAGGAAACCGAAGTGGCCTCAATCAATCCCTCTCCACGCGGTCGTCTGCTTGTCGCCAGCTGCCAATCTGGGGCTGAAATGGCGACCGCCGTGATGGCTGCATCGCCCTTTGAGGATGGCACAGGCGCAAAGCTGCTTACCGGGCTGGACGACAGATTCTCTGATGGCGAGACGATCGTCCGCCTGCACCGGGATGTTAGCGGCAACGATGTCTTTCTCTTCCAGGCGATCTACGATCCCACGTCGCCGCGTACGGTTGACGAGAATTACATGGCCTTCTGGATTGCGGCGCGCGCCTTTCGTGAATGGGGAGCGAATCACGTCACCGCTGTCCTGCCTTACCTGGCCTATGCTCGCCAGGACAAGCCCTCTTCGTTCGAATATGAGCCGACGACGGCCAAGCTGACAGCCGACTTTACCCGGACGGCCGGCATCGACCGGCTGATCACCTGGCATCCGCACCTGCGTGAGATTCACGGCTTTTATGGCGAAACCCCGGTGCACAGCTTGGATGCCCTCAAGCTCTTCGTCCATCTCTTTGCCGATTTTGCCGGCCGCGAGGACGTTGTCGCCGTGGCCCCTGATGCCGGCGCTTCCAAGTTCATCACGCACTTCGGCCGGGCCCTCAACGTCGCCTGCGCCATCGCCTCCAAATACCGCCCGCGTCCTGAAGAGGCTGTGGTCAACGAAATCATCGGCGATGTGCGCCGGCACCGCGTGGCCATTGTCGTCGATGATATGATCAGCAGCGGCGGCACGATGGTCGCGCTGGTGAAGAAGCTGGCGGCTGAAGGCATCGAGGAGATCTATGTTGGCGTGTCGCATAATCTCTGCCAGCCAACTTCCCTGGAAGGCCTCATAGACCTGCACGAGAATTACGGGTTGCGCCGGCTGATCGTTACAAACACAATCCCGCAGACCAGCAGCTTCCTGGAGCTGCCCTTCCTGGAAGTCTATGACCTGGCGCCAATCTTCGCGCAGGCCATCTTTCGCATTCACTACAACGAGCCGCTGCAAGATCTTTTTCCATTTCCGACCCTGGAGGAAGCATGAGCAAGCCGCCAAATCAGGACGAGATTGCCGATCTTCTGGAAGAGATAGCCGACCTGCTAGACGTGCAGGATGCCAACGTCTTCCGCGTCCGCTCCTACAGGCAGGGCGCGCGCACTATCCGGGAGAGTGATGCCGACATCGCGGGCATGGCCGAACGGGAGGATAGGGACGCATTGATGGCGCTGCCGAACATAGGCGAAGGGCTGGCTAACGTGATCATCGAATACGTCACGACGGGCCGCTCCAGCCTGCGCGACGAGCTGCGCGGGCAGACGGCGCCGGGGGCGCTCTTCGCCCAGATACCGGGCATCGGCGAAGAGCTGGCGGCGCGTATCGCCGACGAACTCCAGATCAACAGTCTGGAGGAGCTGGAACAGGCGGCGTATGATGGCCGGCTGGAACAGGTGGAAGGGTTTGGGGAGCGGCGCTTGAAGATGGTCCGCACCAGCCTGGCGGGTATCCTGGGCGGTGCGGCGCAGCGGCGGCAACGGGAGCCAGGCGAAAGCGCCGCAGAGCCGTCCATTGCCCTGCTGCTGGAGATCGATGCTGAATATCGCCGTCGTGCCGCCGAAGGCGATTTGCCGACTATCGCACCAAAGCGCTTCAACCCGGAAGGCGAGAAGTGGCTGCCGATACTGAACACAACACGTGAGGGCTGGAAGTTCACCGCGCTTTTTTCCAACACGGCCCGCGCGCACGAGCTGGATAAGACGCGGGACTGGGTGGTCATCTACTTTGAGCCGGCTGAGGGCGGGCCAGAGGGGCAGCGCACTGTCGTTACCCAGCAGGGCGGCGCGCTCGACGGGCGGCGCGTGGTACGCGGCCGGGAGCGAGACACCCGCGCCCACTACGACGAACAGAGCTGACCTACCCAGCGTCCAGGTTGAAGCAGGCGAAAACGGGCTGCCGCCGGCAGCCTATCAGAAGATGTCAGAGAGCAGGCGAGCGCGTGCCAAAAACCGGCCGTAACGGGTGGCACAATCTGGTGTTTTAGGTTAATGTAAGGGCGTGCTCTGGCTGCTCGTCAGGGCTGGGGCAGTCGGTATTGTTACTGACGGCGGAAGCAAATGAATTCTCCTGCATCAACCTATATCCTTGTTCCCGATCGGCCACCACGTCGTATGGATGCTGCGGTCTTCCGCGGCTACTGGCAGAGGCAGCGCCTCTCTCGCTGGCGCTCGCGCGCGTTGATGCGCCAGCTGGCCCACGATTTCTGGGTGGCCCGCTGCTGCACTGTGGAGGAAGAAGCCCTTGTAGCGGAGCCGCTACAGGCAGTCTTCTAGCTCGGGCGGCCCGGTAGGCCGTCACGTTTCCACGCGGACAGACCGCCGCGCAGGCTGGCTACTTTTGTAAAGCCCAGCCGCTCGCGGCCGATCTCACTGCGGCTACCGGTTCCACAGATCAGCACAATGAGCTGATCGCGCGGCAGCTCTCCGGCGCTCTGCCAGCACCTCCAGCGGCAAGAGGCGCGAGCCGGGAATATGTTCGCGCTTGTAGTCGACTGCGCTGCGCACGTCGATGAGCAACGCCCTTGTAGATCTGTAAGGCCGGCAGGCTGCGGCGCGGCTCTCAGGCATCGAGGGCATCCAGTTCTGCAGCAACCATCAGCCGCACCAGCTCGTCGAAGGATGTTTCTGCCTGCCAGCCCAGCTCTCGCCGGGCCTTGCTTGCATCCCCCACCAGCAGGTCTACTTCGGCCGGACGCACCAGCCGGGGATCCTGCACCACGTAATCCCGCCAGTCCAGGCCAACTTTGGCAAAGGCAGCCGCCGCGAACTCCTCCACGCTGTGCGTCTCGCCCGTCGCCAGTACGTAATCCGCCGGCTGTTCCTGCTGCAGCATGAGCCACATGCCGCGCACGTAATCGGGCGCGTAGCCCCAATCGCGGCGCGCTTCCAGGCTGCCCAGGCGCAGCTCGCTCTCCAGACCCCGGCAGATCCGCGCCGCCGCACGGGCGATCTTCTTCGTGACAAACTCCTGCCCCCGGCGCGGGCTTTCGTGGTTGAAGCAGATACCCGAACAGGCGAATAGGCCGTAGCTCTCGCGGTAGTTGACGGTGATCCAGTGGCCGTACAGCTTGGCGACGCCATACGGGCTGCGCGGGTAGAAGGGCGTCGTCTCTCTCTGCGGCACTTCCTGCACCTTGCCAAACATCTCACTGCTGCTGGCCTGGTAGACGCGGATGGTGGGATCGACCTGCCGGACGGCATCCAGCAGGCGCGTGACGCCCAGCCCCGATACATCGCCGGTCAACACCGGTTGCTGCCAGGAGGTGGGCACGAACGACTGCGCCGCCAGGTTATACACCTCGTGCGGGCGCACTTCGTCCAGGAGGCGCAGCAGGGAGATCTGGTCGGCGAGGTCGCCGGAGAGCAACGTCAGCCTGTCCTGGATCTGCTCAATACGCTGGAAGTTCAGCGTGCTCGTGCGGCGCACCATGCCCACGACTTCATAGCCCTGTTCGAGCAAGAACTCGGCCAGATAGGATCCGTCCTGCCCTGTAATGCCTGTAATCAGCGCTCGTTTCGCCGCCATCGCCGACCTCCTTTTGGTGTGATCTATCACCGCACTTTCTGGACTTATTGTGACGTGTTGCGCCGTTCCTGTCTGCTAAGCCAGTTAGCAGACAAAGGAACCCGTTGCCGCTATACTTAGGGACGTGAGACGCTCAGGAAAAGGCAGGGTGGCCGTTTGCTCACTGCCAGCAACGTGGGTTCCCTCCGGCGATGCGCCGTGAGCCGCAGGAGACGATAGGACAGCGCATCGCCCGGCTGCGGCAGCAGATGGGCTGGACGCAGGAGGCGCTGGCCGAGCGCGTCGCCATCTCTCGCGTGGCCATCTCCCACTTCGAGATGGATATTGCCATACCCAGCGAGCGCACGATCACGCTGCTCGCCGGGCTGTTCAAGCTGTCGCCGCCGGAGCTGGTCGCCGGGACCACTTATCCCAGCGCCAAGGCAGAGCGCCTGCCCCTGTCAGCCTGCAGCTATACACCGCTGGAGCTGGCCCTGGCCTTGCTGCAAAACGACCTCGACTGGCTGCAGCGGCTGGCGCAGCACCCCGACCGGCTGCAGTTTGCCGCCGGGGTCCGCGCCCACTGGCTGCCAGAGTTGGGCCGCTTGCGGCGCCTTGTCCTGGACGCCGAGGGCCAGTTCGCGATTGACGCTGCCCGGCAGGCGTTGTACGATGCGTCCCACGCCTATGACCCTGTGACCAAGGAGCAGGACGCTTGACGATCGACGTGATTGTCTATTCCGATTATCTGTGACCGTGGTGTTATGTCGGCCAGGATCGGGTCGAACGGTTACAGAGAGAATACGACGTACAGGTGACCTGGCTGCCGTTTGAGCTGCATCCGGAAGTGCCGCCCGGCGGCATGCCCGCGCCCGCCTACGTGCGCAACGCGGCAACCGGCCCTGTTGGCGGGCGGCTGCGGGAGATGGCCGCAGAGAGCGGCCGGGAGATCGTCTTCGACACTGAATGGATGCCCAACACGCGGCGCGCGCTGGAAGCGTCGGAATATGCGCGCGAGCAGGGCCAGCACGAAGCGTTCCACCGCGTCGTCTTCCACCGCTTCTATGGCCTGGGCGAGAATATCGAGGATTGGGACGTTCTGGCTGATGCTGCCCGCGAGGTCGGCCTGGATCCCGAGGCCATGCGCGAGGCGACGGAAAGCGGGCAGTATGCCGCCGTCGTCGACGAGCACATCCGTAACGCGCACGACGTGGGCATCACCGGCGTCCCTGCCTACATCCTCGGCAACCGCTACCTGATTATGGGCGCCCAGCCCTACGATGTATTCCGGCAAGTGATGGCCGAGCTGGGCGCGGCGCCGCAGAGCAGAGGAGATGAATGATGGTCGAAATCCCTGAAAGCCACCGCCGGCTGCTAGAGGATAAGGTGTTCGCCATGCTGGGCACCGTCATGCCCGACGGCCAGCCACAGGTCCACCCGGTCTGGGTAGACTATGACGGCCAGTACGTGCGGGTCAATACGGCCCGTGGGCGCCAGAAGGATGAGAACCTGCAACGGCATCCCCAGGCGACCGTGCTGCTGATTGATACCCGTTCTCCCTATTTCTGGATGGAGATTCGCGGCCGGGTTGTCGAGCGTATCGAGGGGGAAGAGGCGGAGGCGCACATCGACGCTCTGTCGTACAAATACACGGGCCGGAAGCCCTACGCGAACCGCAGCCCGGGTATGGTGCGCGTGCTGTACAAGATCGAGCCGACACGCGTTCTGGCCAACGGCTGAGCCGGCCGCTTCCTGACCCCAGCGCTGCAACCGTGACTGAACCTGTCCTGCGCCCCGGCAATCTGGTTCTCTATAAAGGGGAGCCGGCCCGCATCGCCACAGTCGATCGCAAGAAAATCACCGTCGAACGGCCGGACGGCAGCAGCCTGAGTGTGCGGCCAAAGGACGTGACCCTGCTCCACCCCGGACCGGTACAGAATCTGAACGGGCTGCGCCCCCCGGCCGGCGAGCCGCTGATCGCCTGGGAGCTGCTCGCCGGGAGCCGGACGACGCTGTCGGAGCTGGCCGAGCTGGCTTTCGACGCCTACACGCCGGCAACCGCCTGGGCCGTCTGGCAGCTTCTGGAAGATGGACTCTACTTCACGGGCACGCCGGGGGCGATTGTGGTCCATACGCCGGCCGAGGTTGAAGCCGAGCAGCAGGCCCGGCAGGCGCGCGCCGCCGCAGAAGCTGCCTGGTCGGATTTTCTGCAGCGACTGGCAGCGGGCACGTTCGATCCGCAAGCAGACGGCCGGTTCCTGCAGGAAGTCGAAGCGCTGGCGCTGGGCCAACACGAGCAGAGCCAGGTCATGCGCGCCCTGGGGCGGGCTGAGACGCCGGAAAGCGCCCATGCGTTGCTGCTGGAGATCGGCTATTGGCCCCCGGAGTTCAATCCCTACCCGCAGCGGGTGGGCTTGGTCACGACGATCCCCGACAGCCCGCTTCCGCCGCTGCCGGAGGAGGAACGGCTCGACCTGACCGGCCTGCCCGCCTACGCCATCGACGACGCCGGCAGCGAAGACTCCGACGATGCCTTCAGCCTGGACGGCGAGCGGCTGTGGGTCCACGTCGCCGACGTCGCGGCTCTGGTTCCGCCAGATAGCCCGGCCGATCTCGAAGCGCGCACGCGGGGCGCCAGCCTTTATCTACCGGAAGGGATCATCCCCATGCTGCCACCCGCAGCCACCGGGCAGCTGGCCCTTGGCCTTGGCGATACGTCGCCGGCCCTCTCCATCGGCTTCTGCCTCGACGGCGAAGGAGCCATCGCCGACGTGCTCATCCGGCCAAGCCGGGTCCGCGTCACGCGCCTCTCCTACGCGGCGGCCGAAGCGCAGCTCGACGACGAGCCGCTTTCCCGCCTATGGGCGCTGCTCCGGCCGCGGGCCGAACGCCGCCGCGCCGCCGGAGCCATCGACATCGATCTGCCGGAGGTGAAGATTCGCGTGCGGGACGGAGAGATCACCATCCAGCCCCTGCCGAAT
>JAAYYY010000706.1 GCA_012515125.1 Chloroflexota bacterium | reverse complement strand
TGCCGCCGCCGGGGCCAACGTGACGATCTTCGACAACTCTCCCCGCCAGCTGGCGCGCGACGAGGAAGTGGCGGCGCGCGAGGGGCTGACCCTGCGTACCGTGCAGGGCGACATGGCCGATCTCTCGGTCTTTGCCGACGAGAGCTTCGACCTCGTCTTCCATCCCATTTCCAACCTCTTTTCGCCCGTCGTGCTGCCTGTCTGGCGTGAGGCGTTTCGCGTGCTGCGGCCGGGCGGCTGGCTCCTGGCGGGCTTCATGAACCCGTCGATTTTCATCCTGGATCTGCTTAAGGCCGACGACGAAGGGGTGCTGGAAGTGAAGCACACGCTGCCCTTCCGCGAGGTAGACTCGCTGAGCGAGGCGCAGCTGGCGAAGGCGAGGGAAGAGGGCCGGCCGCTTGAGTTCAGCCACTCGCTCGAAGAGCAGATTGGCGGGCAGTGCGCCGCCGGCTTCCACATCCTCGGCCTCTTCGAAGACAGCTCTCCGCCCGAAGAGGACATTGTGGCCCGTTATTTGCCCACGTTCATCGCCACGCGGGCGTGGAAGCCGGCGAGCTAGAAGCGGCCTACGGGCCGATGTCGTAGATACGCAGGCCGCCCTCGTAGGCCGCGACGTAGAGATAGTTGCCGTCTATCCAGACGTCGCGCGCCTTGCCCGGCATGGTCAGCAGGTGGTCGAGCACGGGAGCGCTGTAATCGGTAACGTCCACGATGGGGACGGACCCCGACCAGTCGCCGAGATAGGCGAGGTTGCCGCGCACGAAGGCGCTCCGCACTGTGCCGCTGGTTTTGTAGGTGCCGACAAGGGTAGGATTGGATGGGTTGGAGACGTCCACAATGCGCAACCCCCGGACCCCATCGGCGGCAAAGAGATGCTGCCCGTACAGGTGTACGTCGTAGACGCTGGGGAGGGCCAGCGAACCGACCACCAGCGGAGACGCCGGGTCAGAGACGTCAACCACCTTGAGGCCGGAGGTATAAGCGGCCACGTAGGCAAGTTTGTCGGCCACGACGATGCCCAGCACCTCGCTGCCAAAGATGATGGTGTTCAGCGGCGCGGGATTGGCGGGATCGGATACGTCCACGATGTGCAGCGCGCCGCCCCGGTCGCCCACGTAAGCGATGCCGTCGTGAACCGTCACGGACCAGATGAAGCCGCCGAAGGCAAATGCGGAAACCTCGACAGGCGTCGCCGGGTCGGAGACGTCCAGCACGCGCACACCGGCCTCGGTGGCGGCGGCAAAGGCGTACTGGCCTGAGACCGACACCCCATAGACGCGCCGGGGCGCCAGATAGAAGCCAAGCTCTTGGGGCGCTGTGGGATCGGACACGTCGTAGATGCGCAACCCACCGGTAACATCGGCGACATAGGCCCGGTTATCGACGACGCGGACCGTGTAGGCAAAGCCTGGCGTATCGACGGCGGCGACCTCTACCGGCTCGCCGGGCGCCCCGGCCGTGGCTGTCGGTGTCGGTGTTGGTGGAAGCGGGGTCTCCGTGGGGGTGCTGGTCGGTGTAGCCGTTGCCGTGGCTGTAGGCGGAAGGAGCGTCTCCGTGGGGAGATTGGTCGGTGTAGCCGTAGGAGGATCGTCCGGCGTCGCCGTGGCAGTGGGTGGCTCTGTCGCCGTCGCGGTTGGTGGCAGCGGCGTCTCGGTGGGGAGCGGGGTCGGCGTGGCTGTGGCTGGCGGCGTGCTCGTAGCGGTCGGCAGCGGGGTTGCCGTTTCCGTCGCCCCAGCCGTCGGCGTGGGCGGGCCTTCGTCCAGGGGCGCGCCCGAGACCACCCAGCTGTCATCGCTCATGCCACCCTGCAGCAGACCGTTGCGCCCATGCACGCTGTCGTCACTCAACACGGTCCCTGCTCCGTCGCTCATCTGGTAGTAGGCCCGTAGCGATGTCCAGTGCGGATGGCTGCCATCAAGCTGCCGGTTGTACCAGGCGGCAATGGTCGGCCCGTCGAGCGCAGTATCCCAGAAGCGGACCTCGTCCAGCTCGCCGGCAAAATAGAGAGACGGGTCCGGGCGTCCCGAGCCGCCAAAGTAGAGAGTCCCATCATTGCGGGCCGTCGCGGCAGTCGGCCCGCTGGGAATAGCGCCCACCAGGACGCCGTTGCGGTAAGCGGAGAGCGTCAGGCCATCGTGGACGAGCGCCACGTGAACCCATTCGCCCGGCGTAAAGTCGATGCCAACGAAGTCCACGCCGTTGGCATCTGCATTCATGACCCACAGACGGTCGCCGCCCTGGTATACGGCGCGGCTGATGCCGAAGAGGCGCGGGCGATCGGCCATGACGATCATCTGTCCCAGCGTCGGCGGCAGGGCAGGGGCGGAAGCGCCGGTGGGCTTAATCCAGGCGCTGACGGTCTTTGCGCCTGTCCATCCCTCGCCTCCAAACAGCTCGCTGCTGCGGGCCAGCGAAACGTAATCGGTGCTGCCGTCGAAGGCGAGTGCATACCCGGCGTCGGCCCAGGCCGCACGTGGACCCGCCAGAAGGACGGCGCCCGCCCCGAGGAGCAGGAGGAGCAACAAGATCGGAGACACAACACGCAACGTGTTTCTAGCAGCCAGCATAGCAGATACTCCTGGAGGGCCGGCGCGCATGTGCCGGCCGCCAGCTTGGAGAGCGAGGACCCAGCGAGTAACGGCGCCGACAGCTGCTACAATCCCCGAGCTGTTCCCACCCGCGTCCCACGCCGCGAAGAACAGCCACCTCAAAGTCCACTATATGGTAAGAAACTCAGGGGGTCGTGTCAACCAGCCCCGCCAGCAGATCCAGAGAGGCGGCCCGGCTGCGCCCGTCGTGGTCCAGCTCGGGCGCCCAGGTAGACATGCTGGCGGCGACGACCCGTCCGGTTTCGGCCAGCCGCTCGAAGACGCGGCGCAGCGTCTTGGGTTCCGGCCCGCCCGGCGACCGGAAGTACATGGCCGGCGCCACGGTGGGATCGAGGATGTCGGTATCGACGTGGACGTAGAGTGGGCCATCGGGCAGATCGCCGGAAAGCAGGTCGGTCACGCGCTCGACGTGGGTCACCCCGGAAGTGGACACAGCCTCGTCTTCGCCGGGGTCGAGGTCGCGAGCGTCGGCGAGGATGACCTGGCTCTCCGGGAAGGGGGCCAGGCCTGTCTCTTCCAGCAGGTTTTGATCGCCCCGGCCGACGATCTGCGCCAGCGGCATGCCGACGATAAAGCCGCTGGGGGATGTATCCCACGTGTTGAAGTCGCCGTGGGCGTCGAACCAGAGGAGCGTCGGGGTGACGCCCGCTTCCTGCAGGCCGGCGAGCACGCCGATCGGGGCCATGCAATCGCCGGCGACGCTGACGGGCCGCCGGCCGGCCCGCACGGCGCCCGCCACGGCGTCGCGTAAAGGCGTGAGCAGCGCGCCCAGCCGCCGGTACTGCTCCGGCAACGGAAGCACGCCCATTACCGGCTCGTCGGCGCGACGGTTGACGATCCAGCCGCCCTGCGCCAGGTCGTCCAGGCCGGGGGCACGGCGGCCCATATAGTAGGGGGTGAGAATAAACTGATTGTCCACGATATCTTTTCCTCTCCTGTGTCTAAAGATTGATAAAAAACGGCAGCCATGTAACAAGATCGTTCGCACGCCGTTTCCCATGACTGTCATGGCGCGATCAAGATCGGCAGCAGGAGTTTCAATCCGGGCTGGATAAGTTTAGTCCCCTATTCTCCTCAAAAGCAGAGCAGTGGTGGGGTCCCGGTAGTATAGCAGCATTCGGCGTTCCCGTGTAGCCGTGTACCGGCCGGGATTGCTGCCCAACGCCCGTCTGCTTTCAGGCCGTTGCGCGGACTTCCCGGCGCACGCCGCCACCCTCGACGATCCACAGCTCGGTGGCGAAGCGGTCGATGAAGTAGCGGTCGTGGACGACGGCGAGGACCGTGCCTTCAAACGAGCTCAGCGCTTCCTCGAAGCGGCTGCGCGAGGGGATGTCCAGATGGTTGATCGGCTCGTCCAGCAGCAGGAAGTTGCAGCCCTGGGCGACCAGCAGGGCCAGCGCCAGCCGCGCGCGCTCGCCGTAGCTCAGCTCGGCGCTGGGGCGAAGCGGGTCGTCGTCGCTAAAGAGGAAGAAGTGCAGGAAGTTCCGCGCCTCGGTCTCGTTCAGCGAGGCGACGCGCTGGACCATCTCCAGGGCGCTATGCTCCGGCTGCAACAGACTCTGCTCCTGGGACATGTACCCCAGGCGCACGCCCGCGCCCAGCCGGACCTGCCCGGAAAGCGGCGGGAGCTGCCCGGCGATGGTGCGCAGGAGGGTCGTCTTGCCGCTGCCGTTGGGACCGGTGAGCACAAGGCGCTGCCCGCCGCGCAGCTCCAGGTTCAGGTCGCGCAGGAGCGGCTTGGCGGGGTCATAGCCTGCGGTGAGCCGTTCCAGCCGCAGCACCTGCTGCCCGACGTGGGCCGGCTCGCCAAACTCCAGCTTCATCTGCCAGCTTCGCGCCGGTTTCTCCACGCGCTCGTCCGCTTCCAGAAAGCGCTCCAGCTTTTTTTCGCGGCCTTTGGCTTTGGCGGCGACTTTTTTGGCGTAGCGGCGTAGCTGGTCGTTCTTCGTGGCCGTTTCCGTGCGCTTCGCCTGCTCTTTGATGCGGGCGATGTCCTGGCGCATGCGGCGCTCCTCGTAGACCTGGTCCCGGTAGGCCGCCCACTGCTTGCGGCGCTCGGCGATGACCTGCTCCAGATAGTCGCTGTAGTTGCCCGTATAAGCCGCTACGGTGCGCGTGTGGGGGTCCAGCGCGAGGATACGATTGACGGTGCGGTCGAGGAAGGTGCGGTCGTGGCTGACGAGCAGCACGCTGCCGGCAAAGGAGGCCAGCCACGCTTCGAGCCACTCGAGCATGGCAATGTCCAGGTGGTTGGTTGGCTCGTCGAGGAGCAGCAGGTGGGGATCGTCGAGCAGAACCAGGGCCAGCGAGAGGCGGGTCTTCTGCCCGCCGCTGAGTGTGCCGACCGGCTGGCTGCCGGGCAGCTCGTCCAGCGCCAGCGCCTGCAGAATGGTTGCCGCCCGGCCGGCGTCGAAGCGGCTGAGTCGTTGCAGCGTCTCGTCGTAGGCGGCATGTAGCGCCGCGTCGTCTGGGCGCTGAGCGATCTCCTGCGCCAGCCGGCTGAGTCGCGCTTCCAGATAGGCCGCGTCCCCGCCTGCCTGACCGATCACGCCGGCGAGGGTGAGGTCCGGCGGCAGCTCCAGCCCCTGCGGCAGATAGCCGAGGCGCACGTCGTTCGGCAGGGCGACGTGCCCGCTGTCGGGCTGTTCTTCCCCCGCGAGGATACGCAGCAGCGTCGTCTTGCCGCTGCCGTTGGGGCCGATCAGCCCGACACGCTCGCCCGGATTGATGCTGAACGAAACGTCCTGAAAGAGGGGTTGGAAGCCGTAGGCTTTAGAGAGATGATGAGCCGTTAACATATGTTCACCTCCGCCGGCAGGGAGCGCCGGGCCGTCATGGCTGGCTGCAGCGGCAGCCAGAAGAAGTCGATCAGACGGGGACAGGTGAACTAACGAATCATCATACTCTCC
>JAAYYY010000705.1 GCA_012515125.1 Chloroflexota bacterium | reverse complement strand
GCTGCTCATGGGCGGCTACGCCCTTATCGGCAGCGGCCTGCCGCAGGAGGTGCCGCCGTGGATCGGGCTGTTCCTGCCGATCTTCGCCCTCTTCAGCGCGTGGATAGCCGGACAGAACGGCCTGGGCCTCGAAGGCAAGGGGCTGCCCTTCGTGCTGCTCACACCTGTCTCGCGCCGCCGTTTCTGGCTCTCCAAGGGCATCGTGCTGCTGCTGCTGGCGGCGGCGCCTGCTCTGGCCGTCGGGCTGGCCCTGCTGTTCATCCAACCCTCGTGGCAAACGGTTGCCGGCCTGCTGACCGTACCGGGCATCGTCCTCGTCACGCTGGGCGTCAGCAATCTGGGCTCGATCTTCTTCCCCTACCCGGTTCCGACTGAGGGCCGGCAGATCCGCTCCAGTGCCAGGGGCGGCTGTGTGGCCGGGCTGGGCAATGGGGTGCTTATGCCGACGGTCATCGGCCTCGCCTGCCTACCGCCGGCCCTGTTTCTGGCCGGCGGTCAGCTTCTGAGGACGCCCTGGTTGGGCCTCGTGGGCGGCCTGTTCAGCCTGGTCTACGGAGCGGCGATCTTCGTCTGGCCGGGCGTCATCGTTGCCGGGCGGCTGCTGCTGCAGCGGGAGGCCGAGCTGGTTGCGGCGACGAGCCCCCCTCAAGGCGGCTGACCAGCGGCTCAGCCGAGTCCGTAGACGGGGATACACGCCCCGTGGATAGGGCGGGCGGCCTCCGAAGCGAGAAACAGAATGACGCCAGCCATAGCTTCCGGGGATACCCACTTCTCGTGGGCGGCGTTGGGCATCGCCTGCCGGTTCTCCGGCGTGTCGATCGTATGCGGCAGGACGCAGTTCACGTTGATGCCTCGCCCCTTCAGCTCGGCGGACATGCTCTCGGTCAGGCGGATGACGGCGCTCTTGGCGGCGGAATAGGCCGCTTGGTTCTTGATTCCGGCGAGGCCGGCGCGCGCGGCCACGTTGACGACTTTGCCCTGCTCCTGCCGGAGCATGTGCGGGATAAAGGCCCTGGCCGTATGGAAGACGCTGCGCGTATTGAGATCCATCAGGAAATCCCAGATTTCCAGGGGCGTCTCATGCAGGGGCGCTCCGCCGCGATAGCCGCCGGCGATATTGACCAGAACGTCCACGCGCTCGACCTGCTGCAGTACCTCGAAGGCCAGCCCTTCGACGGCGTGGGCATCCGTCAGATCGACGGCCGTGAAAAGGTGGTCTCCGGCTTCGACGAGGTCAGGGAACAGCTCTTCCAGCGGCCGGCCCGGCCGACCCACGAGGACAAGGCGAGCGCCGGCGCGGGCAAATGCCGCCACTGTCGCTTTACCCAGATTGCCTGTTGCGCCCGTCACGACGACTACCTGGCCGGTGAAGTCAAACATACAACCTCCGCGGAGAAAGGCCGGGATACGGCCTACAAGCCGAGGTGGGCAGCAGCCCGCAGAATACCGACGATGCTCTTGGCATCCTGCAGCCGGCCGTCGCGGGCCATAGCCTGCAGCTCGGCGAGCGGGAGCGGCGCCAGGGTAATGTCCTCGTCTGCATCCGCGGGCAACGGGTCGGCCTGCAGCCCGGTCGCCAGATAAAAGCGCATCACCTCGTCTGAATAACCGGGCGCGGCCCACACGTCCCCGAGCGGCGCCAGCGTCGCCGCCCGGAAGCCAGTTTCTTCGCGCAGCTCG
>JAAYYY010000704.1 GCA_012515125.1 Chloroflexota bacterium | reverse complement strand
TCGTCGAGGCGCGGGTGGTAGCGCTCGTGGGGCTGCAGATTGTGGACCGTCCAGACGAGGCCATAGCCGAGCCGGCGGGCGAGCCGGAGCAGCGCGGCGAGGTAGGCGGCGCCAAGCGCCGACAGGAGCAGAGAGCGGCGTTGGTGGTAGTTGTGGAACCAGTGCAGGTGGATGACGTGCACGTCGCGGCGATGGCGAAAGAGCCAGGCCGGCGTCAGGTAGCGAAAGGAGGCCCGGTGTACGGCGACGCCCTGCTCCGCCAGCGCGGTGGCGAGCAGCTCCAGGTAGGGGTTGCGGGTGAGGATGGTGGGGATGAAGCGGACGATCATGGGAAGCTGTTAGCGCGATGCATCTTTCGAGAACAGGCGGGAGCGAAGAGATTTCAGAGAAGGGCAGCGTTGCGGCCCCCGCCAGACCAGAGAGTATTTGGAGTAGCTGTAGTCTTGCCTTCATCGGCATGAGTCAAGGGCTGTGGAATCCCAGGCCCCGTAAAGAACCAGAGATAGAGCAGGCCAAAGAGCAGCGTCCAGAAACCGGCGGCCGCCTGGTAGGTTTCCAGCAGGATAAAGACGATCATGACCGCATATTGAATGAGCACGGCCGGCCAGGACGGGACAAGTACGGCAAAGCCAACCAGGCTTTGGTGGCTGGCATAGGGTGAGAGCAAGACGGAGACCAGCAGGACGGCGGCGTACTGGTGTAGGCGCGTGATAGGACGCCCGACCCTCAGAAAGAGAAGGAATAGGGCGGCCACGAGTGTCAGGGTAACTGCGGCGGCCAGGAGAAAACCGGCGCCATTTGTGAACGAGACGTTGTTGGCCTGCCAGCGAGCCAGATTGATGGTCGTCGGATCGAGTAGATTCTCGATCCACTGGGCGAAGAGCGGCGGCGAACCCAAAGCGGAGGGAACGACGATAACGAGGGCCGTTATTAGCGCGGGCGCGAGCAGACGTTTCCACTGGGAACGGAAGTGCCAGGCGAGCAGTACGGCCAGCAGTAGACCGCTCTGCGGTTTGAGCGACAGCAAAAGCAGGCCGGCGGTCCTGACGGGAATGTCCCACGGCGGCCGGGCATCGAGATACCATAGGAAGATAGGCAGCACAGTGACGAAGAGGTCGATATTCGTAAAGCCCAACGTAAAAACGAAATAGGCGGAGAAGGTGATTGCGAAGTAACGGCTGAGCGATTGTCCTGTCCAGGAGACCCAGACGGCGGTGAAGAGACCAATGAGCACACGCGTTACCGCTGCTCCAAGCCAGCGGTAGGGCCAAAGCAGGATGAGTGCCCAGGGAGGGTAGACGTAGTCGGGGTTGGCCCGGTAGAGGTCGAGCCCGTTTTCGAGCCCGGTCGTGTTGAGCAGCCAATCATCGCCGATGACCGGTGCGAAGATGAAGAGCAGGGACACGAGGACGACCAGTAGCCACTGCGGGCCTGACCGGAGTGGATCAAAAAAGAGTGCTTCTGCCTGCGCCCTGAGCGGAGACGAGTGGGACGCGACTGGGTTATTCTTCTGGCTCAACGTGGCCCCTCCTCATTACGGGCGTGGCTCGATGGTACGCTGTGAAAAGGCAAAGCGCAAAGAGCGTCGCTCGCTCGGCAGGAGCGGACCACGGACACGCCAAGCCACAGATGACGGGGATGAAGCGGACGATCATGTCGCTCTGCATCGGTTCACCGTACGGCATAGATAGCCACCCCGCCCTCGTCGTAGACCAGCTTGGCGTTGGGCGGCGGGGCAGCCTTCAAATGGGGCGCCTCATAGGTTCCGACGAAGAGATAGTCGATCTGCCATTCGTCCAGAAAGGCGCGCTGTTGGGCCGGCGACAGGGCGCCGCTCCAGAATCGCTCAAAGAGCCGCAGCTTGCCCTCCAGATCAGTCGTGAAGTCTGGCTGGCCCATGAATACCTTGCCAGGATAGACGGCAGGTAGGTAGTTGCCAAGTGGGAAGTAGACCATCGTGAGCGTCGATTCGCCGGCGACCTCGCCCAGCCAGCGCGCCGCCTGAACGTCAGCTTCGGGCAGGTAGTAGGGAAGGCCCCTTTGGATCTGCGGACCCTTGAGGAGCGCAAGATAGACGATCACGGTGGAGGGAAGCAACAGGAAGATAGTAAGCCAACGCCACGCCGCGATTGAGAAGGCTGGGCGGTTAAGGCGAGCCAGTCTGGGAACCATTACGCCCTCCAGTCCGGCAGTGGCCATGGTGGCCACGGGAACGAACATACCGAGCACGAAGCGGCGGGAGTAGCCAATGCCGGGCACGTATAGCGTCGCCAGTTGAGCCAGCGCCCAGATGGGCACGAGCGCCGTTAATCCCTGCCGCCGCCACCAGCGCGCGCCGGCGAGCGCCAGAGGCCCCAACAGCCCGAAGCCGATCAGCACCCCGGCCGGCGGCGGGGGCGGGATCACGTGGTCCTGCTGGGTATAGCGCAGCCAGTACGGGTCGTCGCCGCCACCCCAGACGTAATAGGCCAGCAGCGGCGCCAGGGAGAGAGCGACGAGCAGGGGCGGCAGCGCGCTTCGCCAGGAGCGGCGCCGGACGAGCAGCCAGAGAAAGAACAGCCCCGCGACCAGGCCCATGACGGCGAGATGATAGACGTAGACCAGCCCGGAGAGGTTGGCGACGAGAATAGCCAGAGCGGTCCAGCGTAGCGTCTCGCGGGGCGTCGCGCTGCGCTCCACGCGCAGCAGGCAGAGGAAGGTCAGCGTGAGCAGGCCATAGCCCAGGGCGAAGTGCGGCGTGTTGAGCAGCGCGGAGAGGGGCCCCCACTCCGGCAGCCCCAGGTCGGGAAAGAGGCGGCTTTCTGTCGTGATGAAATGGATGGCGAGCCAGCCCACGCCATTGCCGAAGAGCAGCAGCACGAAGCCAGTCCGCCGCCACTGGCGCTGCTGGGGGAACAGCGCGCGCAGCCAGACGTGCAGCGCCCAGATCGTGACGAAGCTGAGGACGACGCGCCAGAAATGCAGCCAGAAGACGGTCGGCGTCGCCACGAGCGCCGTGACTTTGCCCAGGAGCAGGTAGAGGAGCAGCATCAGGCGCGGCTGCCAGGGCTCCGGCGAATAGGGGAAGTGATAGAGCCAGTTACCTTGGGCGCCCTGGCGCATCGCCGAGACGTAGACGT
>JAAYYY010000011.1 GCA_012515125.1 Chloroflexota bacterium | reverse complement strand
CCGTGCTTGAAGCGGCGATGGCGAAGCTCTACCTGAGTGAGTCGTTCGTGCAATCCAGCCTGGACGCCATCCGGACGTTCGGCGGTTACGGCTATACAGTCGAGTACGAGGTCGAGCGTGACCTGCGCGACGCTATCGGCGGCACGCTCTATTCGGGTACGTCAGATATTCAGCGCAACATCATCGCGCAACTGATGGGACTATGAGAGGGGCATGATGAATAAACGGAATATCTACCTGCTGACCCAGGCCGTGGGCATCGGGGCGGAGGCGTATCCGGAACGGGAAGCGGCGCGCTTCTCGGGCCAAAGCCTGACCTATGTGGAGCTGGAGCGCCGCTCGAACCAGCTAGCTCATACCCTAATTGCCGAGGGCGTGCAGCGCGGCGACCGCGTCGGCATCTACATGAACAAAGGGCTCGAGTCGCCGGTTGCACTCTATGGGATTATGAAAGCAGGCGCAGCTTACGTGCCGCTCGATCCCTTCGCTCCCGTGGGCCGGCTTAGCTTCGTCATCCGCAATTGCGGCATCCGGCACCTCGTGACGAGCGACTTCAAGCTCGACGGCGTCACAGAGATGGCCGCGCAGACGGGGCTGACCTGCGCGATTGGGCTATCGGCCCCCGGCGAGCTGCCGCTGCGCACCCTGTCCTGGGAGGACGTTGCTGCTGCGCCGGAGACGCCGCCCGCCGTCAGCCTGACGGAGCAGGATCTGGCTTATATCCTGTACACGTCTGGTTCGACGGGCGATCCCAAGGGGATTATGCACACCCATCGCAGCGGGCTGACATTCGCCCAGTGGGGTGTGGATACCTACGAATTGCGCGGCGACGACCGCCTGAGCAATCACGCGCCGCTGCATTTCGATCTGTCCACGTTCGACTTCTTCGCCGGGGCGCTGGCCGGGGCGACGACGGTGATCATTCCCGAGGCGCTGACCAAGTTCCCTGTGAACCTGTCGCGGCTGATCCAGAACGAGCGGATTACGGTCTGGTACTCGGTGCCGTATGCCCTGATTCAGCTTCTGTTGAACGGCGCGATGGAACGGCACGACCTCAGCTCTCTGCGCTGGGTGCTCTTCGCCGGCGAGCCGTTCCCGACGAAACATCTACGCCCGCTCATGGCCCGGCTGCCGGAGGCGCGCTTCAGCAACCTCTACGGGCCTACGGAAACGAACGTCTGCACCTTTTATCACGTTGCTCCACTACCCGAGGATTCGGATGAGCCGATTCCGATTGGCGAAGCGTGCGCGAACGTGGAGGCGCTGGTGGTGGACGGCGACGACCGGCCTGTTGCGCCCGGCGACGTGGGCGAGCTGCTGATTCGCAGCCCCCTGGTGATGCGTGGCTACTGGGGCCGGCCTGACCTGACGGCCAGAGGCTTCTATATTCGCAACCGCTTCGACGACGGGGGAGAAATCTTCTACCGGACGGGCGATCTGGTTACGCTGGAGCCTGATGGCAACTTCAAGTATCTGGGTCGCAAGGACCGGCAGATCAAGACGCGCGGCTACCGGGTAGAGCTGGACGAAATTGAAGTCGCTTTGCTTTCCCACCCAGGCGTGGAGGAAGCGGCTGTCTATCCGGTTCCCGATGGGGAAGGTAGTAATCTGATCGAGGCGGCTGTGACGGCGCGGCCGGGCGCTGCCCTCGACGTGGGCTCACTGCTGGCGCACGCAGCGGAAAGGCTGCCTCCCTACGCCGTGCCAACAAAGCTGACTATTCTGGAGCAGTTCCCGCGCACATCGACGGGGAAGATCAACCGCCGTGCTCTCCAGGCCGCAACGACGGTCGGAACGCCGGCCTGACGAGGCGCCTGCTTTCAAAGGCAGCAGTCTGTCGCTAATACTATTTGTGTGAAAAGGAAGGAAAAGTGAACGACGTCGTCATTATCGGTGGTGGACCGGCGGGTTCCGCGCTGGGCTCTTATTTGTCGATGAAGGGAATCTCTAACGTCATCCTGGAGGGCGCCAACTTCCCACGACCCCACGTGGGTGAATCGATGGTGACCTCTTCCACGCGCGTCTTCGAGGAGCTTGGGTTCCTGCAGACGATGGAAGACGAGGGGTTCATCCATAAATATGGCGCTTCCTGGCATCCCACGATGGGCAATGGCGAAGCCTCGCACACCTTTGACTGGGAAGGCAAGACGACGGAAGCGGCTATCGAGTTTGCGGAGTTCCCCCAGCCAGGCGTAAACCAGGACTACACCTATCATGTCGATCGCGGTAAGTTCGATCTGCTGCTGCTGAAACATGCCGAGAAGCTGGGCAGCCAGGTCTACCAGGGTGTTAAGGTCATCCAGGTGTTGTTCGAAGGTGACCGGGCCTGTGGCGTGCGCGCGCGCATCGCCGGGCAGGAAATTGACATACCGGCGAAGATAGTGGTCGATGCCAGCGGCCGGCACACTCTGCTGGGTCGTCAGCTGCGCATCAAGAAGAACGACCCGATCTTTAACCAGTATGCGGTTCATGCCTGGTTTGCGGATCTGGACAAGGGCAACGGCCCCACCGCCGACTTCATCCACATCTATTTCCTGCCCGTGGAGCGCGGTTGGGCGTGGCAGATCCCGATCACCGAGACGATTACGTCGGTGGGCATTGTGGCCGAGCGCGAAGTCTTCCGCAAGGCGCAGATGGATCTGGAGACCTACTTCAACACCTACGTGCAGAGCAACGCAGACCTGGCGCGGGCCATGGCCCCGGCACGGCGGGTCAATGAGTTCAAGGTCGAGGCCGACTATAGCTACTCGATGGAGAAGTTCGTGGGCAACGGCTTCCTGCTGGTCGGCGACGCAGCTCGCTTTGTCGATCCGATCTTCTCATCTGGCGTGAGCATCGCCCTCTACAGCGCCAAGTTCGCTTCCGGAATTATCCAGCGTGCGCTGGAGAGCGGCGATGTGAGCGAGGCTGCGCTGGCCCCGTACGAGGAGAAGCTGCGTTCCGGCGTGTCGGTCTGGTACGAGTTCATTCAGAGCTACTACCGCCTGCTACCGCTCTTCACCTACTTCATCCAGTCGCCGCAATACCGGCTGCAGGTCTTGCAGCTTCTGCAGGGCGAGGTCTTCGACCGGGACAGTG
>JAAYYY010000703.1 GCA_012515125.1 Chloroflexota bacterium | reverse complement strand
GACCTGGGAGGTGAGGCCGGCAAGTCGCTCTTCGAGGTCTTTGATGCGCCGGTTGCGGCTCTCCAGCTCGCGCTCCTGCAGGCCGACCTTTTTCTCGATTTCGGCGACGCGCTTCTGCGCCTTACGCCGCTCTTCGTCCAGCCATTCCAGCCGGTTGCGCAGCTCTTCTATTTCCGGGTTCCCGTTCGCCTTGCTTGCCATGCTCATCTCCTGCATGAGATCTCGTGTGTGGGCATTATAAGCGGCATCGGCCATTCGGCAAAGGGGGGTTAAGAGAGCTGTTAGCTATCAGCCATAAGCCGTAAGCCAGAAGCTTTTGGCTTCTGGCTTAAAGCTTACGGCTTATGGCTTCCTGCTATATAATCCCCCCATGCACATCGCCATTGACGCGCGCATGCCGGCTTACCGGGAAGGGGGGATCAGCCAGTACGTGAGGCAGCTTCTGCCGGCGCTGGCGGCGGTGGACGGCGAGAACGTCTACACCGTGCTGGAGAGCCGCCGGCAGCAGGACGCGCTGGGGCCGGATGCGCCCAACTTCCGGCGCGCGCGGCTGGTCACGCCGCCCCATCACCGGCTGGAGCGCTGGGCGCTGGGCGTGGAGCTGATGGCTCACCGGCCGGACGTGCTGCACAGCCCCGACTTCATCCCGCCGGCCTTTGGGGCGCGCTGCCGTGTGATCACCGTACACGACCTGAGCTTCCTCCATTACCCGGAGCACCTGACGGCGGAAAGCCGCCGCTATTACAACGAGCAGATCGCCTGGGCCGTGCGGCAGGCCGACGCCATCAGCGCCGATAGCGAGCAGACCCGCCAGGACCTCATCGACATGCTTGGCGTGCCGCCGGATCGCGTGCGCACCATCCATCTGGCGGCGAATCCTGTCTACCGGGAGCCGGTCGGCGCGGAAGAGGTGGCGGCGACGCTGGCCCGGCACGGGCTGGCGCCGGGCTACCTGCTTTTCGTCGGCACGCTGGAGCCGCGCAAGAACGTGCCCACGCTGCTGCGCGCCTACCGGCTGCTGCGCGATGAGACGGGCTTCGACGGGCCGCTGGTGCTCGTGGGCGGGCGCGGCTGGCACGACGAGGCCATCTTTGCCACGGTCGAGGCGCTGGCCCTGCAGGGCGCCGTGCGCCACCTGTCCGGCGTGGACGATGCAACGCTGCTCCATCTCTACCACGGCGCGGCGCTGCTGGCCCTGCCGAGCCATTACGAGGGCTTCGGCCTGCCCGTGCTGGAGGCGATGCACTGTGGCTGTCCCGTCGTCTGCAGCGACCGGGGCTCGCTGCGCGAGGTGGCCGGGGATGCGGCGCTGCTGCTGCCGCCCGGCGACGCGGGCGCCTGGGCCGAAGCGCTGGCCCGCGTGCTCGAAGATAGCGCCCTGCGCGCCCGGATGATTGCCGCGGGATGCGCGCAGGCCGCCCGCTTTAGCTGGGAAAAGACGGCGCGGGAGACGGTGGCCCTCTACGCGGAGGCCGGCGCATGAACACGCTCGACGTGCTGCTGCTTGTGCCGCAGCTGCCCTACCCGCCGCACCAGGGCACGAGCCTGCGCAACTTCAACATCATCCGCGGGATCGCCGGGCGCCACCGCGTGCACCTGCTCGCCGTGGTCGAGGCGCAGCCGGCCGGGGTCACGGTGCTGCCCGACGTGCCGGAGCCGCTGGCCGAGCTGGTGGCGCGGGTGGAGCTTGCCGTCGTGCCGCCGCGCACGCGCGTGGAGCGCGTCCGCCGGCTGCTGACCGACCGCCGGCCGGACATGGCCCACCGCATCTACGGGCCGGCCTACGAGCAGGCGCTGGAGCGGCTGCTGCGCGCCCAGCCGTTCAACATCGTCCAGGTCGAGGGGATCGAGCTGGCGCCGGCGCTGGACGTTATCCAGAGGCTGCAGCCCCAGGCGGGCGTGGTCTTCGACGACCATAATGCCGAGGCCGCCCTGCAGGCGCGCGCCTTCCAGACCGACCTGCGGCAGCCGCGCCGCTGGCCCGCCGCGGCCTACTCGTGGCTGCAGGCGGCCCGTCTGGAGCGCTTCGAGCGCTGGGCCTGCCAGTCGGCCGACTGGATAACGGCGGTGAGCGACGCGGACCGGGAGAGCCTGCTGGGTCTGCTGGGGCCGTCCGCGCCGCCGATCACCGTCGTGCCCAACGCCATCGACGTGACCCGCTACCAGCTTCCGGTCAGCGGCGAGGTCCCGCGCTACGACGTCGTCTTCAGCGGTAAGATGGATTACCGGCCCAACGTGGACGCGATGCTCTGGTTCGGGCGCGAGATCTGGCCCCTCATCCGCCAGAACCGGCCGGAGACGACCTTCGCCATCATCGGGCAGAAGCCGCATCCCCGGCTGGACGCGCTGCGCGAGCTGCCGGGCGTGACGATCGCCGGGATGGTGCCCGCGGTCGAGCCCTATCTGGCGGGGGCGACCGTCTACGTGATGCCCCTGCGCATGGGCAGCGGCACGCGGCTGAAGCTGATCGAGGCGATGGCGGCGGGCGTGCCCATCGTCAGCACGAGTCTGGGCGCCGAAGGCTATCCGGTGCGGCACAGCCACGAGCTGCTGCTGGCCGACGAGCCGGCGGCGTTTGCCCGCGCCGTGCTGCGCCTGCTGGAGAACCGCGACATGCGCGCCCGGCTCATCGCCGCCGGCCGGCACATGGCCTGGCAGTTCGACTGGCGGCGGGTGATGCCGGCGTTTCTGGAGATTTATGAGCGGATTGG
>JAAYYY010000702.1 GCA_012515125.1 Chloroflexota bacterium | reverse complement strand
TACTCCGCCTGCGTCACCCAATCCAAAGCCTTCCGCGCCCGCTTCCCCAGGAACAGGTGCAGCTGCGCGGCGTGCTCCTGCACGTGGCGCATGTTGTACAGCAGCAGCTCCCCATACGGCACCTCGCCCCACGGGAAGCGGCACATCCGCTTCGCCTCCTCGGGCGAGAGCGCCAGGATCGTCTCCCGGCACTTCTGCCGGCAGTAGTCAAGGTAGCCGAGCAGCTCCTCGCGGCTGTAGGTGCGCGGCAGCGTCTCTCCGGCCTCCATCTCCACCAGGTCGAACGGCTCCGGCGGCATAAAGCCCTCTTCCGCACCGTACAGGTAGAGATCCAGCCAGAACAGCGTGTGGTAGCCCAGATACCAGAACGCCGAGAATCCGGCCGCTACCCACTGGTCCGGCTTGTCCTCCCATAGCCGCCCCTCCCACAGCTCGTCCGGGCATGCGCGCAGCGTATCGCCCAGCGTGTCTATCGCCGCCCCAAACTGCCGCCACAACATCCCATTGTCGATGATGCTCATGATCCCTCCGGCGCAAACGGACGCTCGTAGCTGTAAAAAACGTAATCCTGTGACGTCGTCTCCACGCCCATATCGCGCAGGTCGCGCAGAACCTGCGCCCGATGGTCCGTGCCGTGATTGGCGACGTGCAGCAGCACCTGCCAGCGATAAAGATCCTTGTCTTCACCCTCGGACCACGGCTTCTCGAACAACATCTCGTCGCTCAGCCCGGCCAGATAGTCGCGCATTCCCTGCTCGACTTCGTCCCACAGAGCGCGGATCGCCGGCCGTTCGTCGCCCTCACTTGGCGCCGGCAGCTCTGGGAACGGCGCGCCGCGCAAGTCGCCGAACCACGCTGTATCGGCGTCGATGATATGCCCGATCTGGTTGCGCACCGGGCCGTGCGAGTAGTCCACCGGCCGCGTGAACTGCTCCTCTGTGAGCTGCATAACGTAGTTGTCCCAGATGAAGCGATTCAGGGCGAAGTGATAGTCATACAAATGGCGAAACGCCGCCGCATTCATGGTCCATCCTCCTGTGCTGTCCGGTGTCGGCGCGCGTCACCTACGTCGTCTCAACGCTCGCCAGCCACGCCCGCACGTCCGCCTCGTGGTCATCACGGAAATGGTCGAAGAACTCGCCCACGTGGTAGCGTCTATCGCCAATCCAGGGCAGGTAGAACGCCGGCTCGATCACCTCAATGCGCACGTCGTCCGGCAGGCTCTCGACGGCGGCGACAAGCTGCCGGTGGAGCTGGCGCATCTCCTCCAGCACCTCACCCGCCGGCCGGTCGCGATTGGTCTCGTAGATCCACGCATTGATGTCGTCCTCGTCCTCGAGATGGGCCGGCCACGGCGGGGGCGGCTCCGGCTCGCCGCGTTGCGCCGCCTGCAGCCGCGCCACCACCGCGTAATTCCAGCCCGTCAGGTGTGCGACGATGTCCTTCATCGACCAGTCGCCATTCACGCCCGGCTGCTCCATGCGCGCCGGTCCAACCTCGGCCAGCAGCGCCTCCCAATGCCAGTACTGCTGCTGTAGCCAGTCCAGCAGATCCGTTTTTCGCATAGGTCACTCCTTCACAAATGAGTCGGGATCGTCGCCGCGGCCCACCTTCCTCCAGCCGCAACTCCAAACATAATAGACCAAACGTTCTGGTAAAGTCAAGCGCAGCAGCAAACAGTCTCTAAGCCGTCTTCTTCTGGTTGGCTCAGATCGCGGGTGGATCGTCCGGCCGTTTCTGGTACACTTTCCTCGGGAAAGGAGACGGTTCCACTCAGTGGGCGCCGGTGCACCATCTTGTCGCCACATTCTATATTGTTCATTCTGGTACGTTTCGCATTCGTCCGATTATTCAGGAGTATCATGGAAGGCTTACATCGTCCAAGGTTTGTTTTCTTAGCCCTTATTCTGTCAATTGCCCTCCTGTCGGTCGCCTTGACCGTGCTGGCGCAGGCCCGCGAGGCGGTGCTGGTCCGGGACATTCACCCGGCGAATGGTTCAGAGCCCACGGATCTCACAATTGTCGGAGACCAGCTATTCTTCGTTGCCGACGATGGCGCCAACGGCGCCGAGCTGTGGAAAAGCGACGGCACGGAAGCCGGCACAGCGCTGGTCAGAGACCTGGCTACAAACCCTGGCGAAATGTTGACGCCGGGCGAGCTGGTTGCCTTCGACGGCCGGCTCTTCTTCCGCGGCAACGATGGGCTAGCCGGCGAAGAGCTATGGGCGAGCGACGGCACTGAAGAGGGGACTGAGTTGGTCAGGGATATCAACACAGGCCCCGGCAACTCGAACCCGCAGCGCTTCCGGGAAGTTGGCGGCGCCCTCTTCTTCCAGGCCAGCGATGGGACACATGGCGCCGAGCTGTGGAAGACCGACGGCACGATTACAGGCACCGTCATGGTCAAAGACATCAATCCGGGCGGCGCGTCCTCGCCCACCATCCTCACCGGCGTTGGCAGCACCCTCTTCTTTGTGGCCACCGATGGCACGACAGGCTTTGAGTTGTGGAAGAGCGACGGCAGCGAAGGTGGTACATCGCTTGTGAAAGACATCATGCCGGGCGACGGCAGTTCCGATCCGCGCGATCTCGTCAACCTGAACGGCGTCCTGATCTTCACCGCGATAGACGACGTGCACGGGCGGGCGTTATGGCGCAGCGACGGTACGGAAGCAGGCACCTATATGCTCAAGGATGTCAACACGGACGACACGCCAGAGTATAACCCGGATAAATTGGCCGTCGCCGGCAACCTGGTGTTCTTTGCGGCCGGCAATCCTGCGTCTGGGTATGAGTTGTGGAAGAGTGATGGCACGGAGGCAGGGACAGAGCTGGTGCGCGATATCAATCCGGGCACGGGCGGCTCGCAGCTCAACTTTCTGACGGCGGTCGGAAACGTGCTCTACTTTTCGGCTGTGGACGGCACGCACGGGCGCGAGCTATGGAAGACCGACGGCACGGAAGCCGGCACCGTCATGGTGCGGGATATCAGACCGGGCTCGCAAGGTTCGGCGCCGGCCGCGCTCTACGCTGCGGGAGACGTGCTCTATTTCCGTGCCGACGACGGCGCACACGGGCAGGAACTCTGGCGCAGCGCCGGAACGGAAGCGACGACCATCCTGCTGTCGGACATCAATCCGTCCGCCGGCTCGAATCCACAGTCGATGAGGCTGCTGGGCGATACGCTGCTGGTCACCGCCGACGACGGGTCGAGCGGGCGCGAGCTATGGTCAGTCTCCACCACAAACAGCGCGCCGGTCGCCGGCGCGGGGGGGACATACGCGGGGCCTGAGGGTAGCGCCATCGCGTTGAGCGGCACAGCCGGCGATCCCGATGGGGACACGCTGGAGGTGCTCTGGTCGGTCAATAGCCCGCGCTGCTCCTTCGCCAATAGCGGGCAGCTGCAGACCACCATAACGTGTACCGACAATGGCAACTACCAGATAACGCTACGGGCCACTGACCCGTTTGGCGGCGTGGATACGGACGTTACTCAGCTTACCGTCAACAATGTGCCGCCAGAGATCCAGTCAGTTAACGGACCCGCCAACTCGCCAGGCCCCGTCACCCTGCTGGTCACCTTCGCCGATCCCGGCGCCGATACGCATCACTATCAGGTCCAGTGGGGAGACGGAGAGACCAGCCAGGGGAACGTACAGGCCGGGGCCAGGCAGTTCTCGGTAGC
>JAAYYY010000102.1 GCA_012515125.1 Chloroflexota bacterium | reverse complement strand
GCATGGCGGCTGATGGCTTCGTCCCCTTCCTGCACGACGGCGAGCAGCCGCCGGCCCAGGCTGCGCGCGCCGGCAGCCAGCTCGACGGCGGCCTCGTGACTGCGGCCGGGCGGGGCGATGAGAACGATGGGCATCTCATCGGGATGGGCAAAGCGCTCGACGTGCCACCATTCCTCCAGCTCCTGACCGGCGGCATAGAGGCCGCTGGCTTCGACTACCTTGGCGGCGGCGAAGCGGGCGGCGCCATAGCTGGGGCCGGCGCCGAGGAAAAGCAACAGCGGCTCTCCTTTGAACAGGTGGGCAGCCCGGCGCGCCGGCTCGTGGCAGGCTGCGACCGTGGCCGCCAGCAGGTCGCGCAGCCGGGCGAGTTCCCGGCGCAGGGCGTCTCCCTCCCGGGCCGAAAGCCTACCACGCCGCTCGCCCAGCCGTATCGCCAGGAGCAACAGCCCCAGCAGGCTCGCCTGGTAGGTGCGAATGCCCGGAGAGCGACCCATGTCAGGGATGGTGACGGCGATTGTCTGCTCTGCCGCCGCCCCGACGCGGCTCTCCGGCGAACCGGTGATGGCGATGGTGGCCTGGCCCTGCTCTCTGGCTCTGGCAAGCGACCGGGCGACGTGCTCCGTGCCGCCGCTGGCGGAGACGCCAATCGTCAGCATTGCCGACGGCGCCGCGCCGGTCTCAAAGGCGACTTTATAGTCGAGGTAACGCTGGGCGCTGAGCGGTTCGGCGGCGATGGCGCCGAACTGCTCGAAGGCCAGCTCGCAGGCGAGGGCCGCGTAGTAAGAATCGCCGTTGCCCACGATGAAGGCGCGCTGCAGGACGGCGGACGGCAGGGCATCCAGAACGCGGCGCACCTCGCGGTCGATAGGCTCAATCTGGTCGCGGGTGAGACGAGGCAGATCTTTAAGCTGCGCGAGCATTACTTCCGGCTTCATTGCTGCCATTGCCAATCCTCACTCGTCAGGGGTAGCCGGGGGCGAGCCGCCACGTTCCGGCCTCTTTGACCAGGACGGCGGGCCGCAGCCCAAACGGCTCCGGCGCGATGCCCTGGTCGATGTGCATCAGCTCCACGCGCTCGGCCACGAAGCGCAGCACGACGTAGTCCTCGTGCGCGGGCCCGGCCGGCCAGAAGGCGGTGAAGCTCTCCCGCCAGTAACGCTGGCGTTGGGCTACGTCGCGCTCCACGGTCGCCCGGCCCAGCAGGGTAACATAGGCAGCCTCGGCGGGCAGCTGATAGACCACGGTTGCCCGGCCATCCCGGGCCAGCTCCTGCACTTTGCGTGAGGCGGCGCTGGCGCCAAACCAGAGTACAAGCTCTTCTTCCGGGCCGAAAGGCTGCATCAATCGGGCGTTGATCGCGCCCGATTCGCCGGCCGTGATCAGGAAGCACAGGCCGGCTTTTTCCATGATGTTACGCGCGGCGTCCAGCAGGGCGGTTACAGAGTGTTCGTTCACGCGGGATCTCCTTCCGTTTGTGTTCTGCAGCGCCGCGCCATTATAGGGCGTCTGCGTTTCGCGCGGTAACCGTTCGCGCCGGGGCGGAGGGTGGTACACTAGGACGTGACGTTAGCCACTTATCGCAGGCGCCATGATGAATGCCCGGCTCTTACAACAGGTCCAACAGGTCAGCGCCCTGCTTCTCGAACAGAGGGCGACAGTCGCCGTGGCGGAGTCGTGTACCGGCGGGCTGCTCGGCCACTGGCTGACGAGCATCCCCGGCAGCTCGGGCTATTTCCTGGGCGGCCTGATCTGCTACAGCACCGAGTCGAAGCGGGAGCTGCTGGGCGTCAGCCCGGAGACGCTGCACCGCTATGGGGCGGTCAGCGGGGAAACGGCGCAAGAGATGGCGGCGCGGGTGCGCCTGTTGTTTGGGGCGAGCTACGCGCTGGCGATTACCGGCATTGCCGGCCCTGCCCCAGGCGATGCAGGCGAGCCGGTTGGGCTGATTTACGTGGGCTTGGCGAGTGAAGAACTATCGCTATACGAAGAATACCGGTTCGCGGGGGAGCGGTTGGAGAATAAGGAGCAGGCAGTGGTGGCGGCGCTGGCGCTGTTGGTGCGCTGCGTGCGGGATGGCCGCCAGGGTCTCTAGGGCGTATTCGGTTCGTTCGGCGCCGGCGCGGGGGCGGGCTTGGCGACGCGAATACCCTGCCGTCCGGGCCGGATCACGATCTGGATGGGGTCGGGACCGGTCAACTGGCGCAGAATGTGGTCTGGCAGGACGACATGTAACTCGTCGATCCGGCCGTCCATGATGCGGTCGTAGACCTGGCGCTGCGCATCGCTCAGCAGGTCGCGATCGGCCTCCTGTCCGACCTTGTATTCCTCGAAGCTGATCTCCACCCGGTTGTTGATGGGATCAATGCTATGGATCAACCCGGCATCCAGGCGCGCTGTCTTCACCTGCCCGGAGATAGCCACCGTCATCTGCGGCACGACGTCCTTCAGATCGGGGCGGGAGCCGTTGCGCAACATCTGCAAATTCACCTGCTCCCAGTATTCACCGAGGATGTTGTTCTTGATGCTGACAGGCATATCGGTGGCCCGGATGGCACTCTGGATGGCGTTCCAGGCAGCCCCATTATAATCGGCATTTTTGCCGACGACGTTACGCACGACGCCGGCGACGATAACGGGATCGCGGAAATAGGTGCTCATCAGAGCGCCCGACGCCTCGCCGTC
>JAAYYY010000701.1 GCA_012515125.1 Chloroflexota bacterium | reverse complement strand
TTGCACCCACGACGATGTCCGGCTTCACTGCCCGGATGATCGCCCGCCACCGTCCGGAGACGGCCATACTCGCCGTCACCCCTTCGGCGCACACACAGCGCCGGCTGGCGCTCGTCTGGGGGGTGGACTGCCTACTGGTGCCTTACTCCGAGGATACGGACGAGATGATTGCCGCCACACTCAACGCCCTGCGCGCGCAGGGATTGAAGGCCGGGGGCAAGATCGTCATTACGGCAGGCGTCCCCTTCGGGGCCAGGAGCCACACAAACTTGATTCAGGTACACCAGTTCGATCAGGCAGCGCCGGACGACGCGGCCGGGCAGGTAGAAGGGAGGGAAGATTAACATGGGGATGATCAGGGAAACTGGCCCATTGGAGGGCAGCCCGTACATCAGCACCAGTGGATGGCAGCCGCCGCCCATCCAGAGCATTGAGGACACCGGTCTGACGCAGGGTTTCCTGGCCGATATGGTAATCAAGGCCCTCTATTTCCGCGGTCAGGCAACCGGCTTTGAGATTGCCGAACAGCTACGACTGCCGTTCCAGGCTGTCGTTGCGCCCGTGATGGATTTTCTGAAGCGGGAGCACATGTGCGAGATCAAAGGCTCGGCGGGCGTCAGCGCCGGCAGCTACCAATACGTCATTACCAGCAAGGGCTCAGAGCGGGCCAGGGATGAACTGGAACGGACGACCTACATGGGCGCTGCCCCGGTCCCGTGGACCGACTACGTAGCCGCCATTCGCGCCCAGGGCAGCGGGCGGCTGAAGGTGAATCCGCGCATGATGCGCCAGGCGCTCTCCCACCTCGTACTGGACGAGAACGTCTTCTCCAAGATTGGCCCGGCGATCAACTCCGGTCGCTCTATCTTTCTCTACGGCCCGCCGGGTAACGGCAAAACTACCATCGCCGAAAGCATTGGCCGCATGGTCCTGCGCGATGACATTTACATTCCCTACGCCATCCTGGCCGACGGGCAGATCATCGTGCTTTACGATGGCATCAACCATGAGGCGGTGCAACAGGAACGGACAGGTACCACGGGGGCGCTTGGCGGCCACCGCAGCGACGCGCGCTGGATCCGGATTCACCGGCCCGTCGTCATGGTCGGCGGCGAACTGACGCTGGACAGTTTGGATCTGCAGTACGATCCGGTTAACAAATTCTACGAGGCGCCCTTCCAGATGAAGGCCAACGGCGGGTTGTTCCTCATCGACGACTTCGGCCGGCAGCAGATTCGCCCGCGCGACCTGCTCAACCGCTGGATCGTCCCCATGGAAAAGAACGTAGACTTCCTCTCCCTGCACACAGGCCAGAAGCTGGAAGTGCCTTTCGAGCTGCTGCTCGTCTTTTCCACCAACCTGCCGCCCCGCGACCTGGTGGACGAGGCGTTCCTGCGGCGCATCCGACACAAGATCGAGGTCACCTCTCCTTCCTTCGACGATTACCGGGAGATATTCAGGCGCGTCGCCGAGATGCGCGGCTTCGACTTCGACGAACAGGCGCTGCGCTACCTGCTCCAGGAGTATTACATCAAGCCCGAGCGCAAGCTGCGCGCCAATCACCCGCGCGACCTGCTCGACCAGATTGTGGACGTGGCCGACTATCTTGGCATCAAACCTGCGATGAGTAAAGAGCTGATTGACCGGGCCGCCCAATCCTACTTTGTGGATCTCTAGTGGACTGGTACACGGCGCAGACACCGCTGATCATCGGCCACCGGGGCGCCAGTGCGGACGCGCCGGAAAACACGCTGGCGGCCTTTGGTCTGGCTGCCGAGCTGGGCGCCGACGGCGTGGAGCTGGACGTGCGTCTCTCGGCCGATGGCGAGGTCGTCGTCATCCACGACGCCACGGTGGAGCGCACGACCAACGGGCGCGGCAGGGTCCGTGACCTGCGCACGGCCGAGCTGCAGGCGCTCGACGCCGGCATGGAGCAGAATATCCCCACACTCGACGACGTCTTTCTGGCCTTTGGCCCGTCCCTGTTGTATAACGTCGAGTTGAAGGATTTTGGCCTCACGGACGGCGGTCTGGCTGTGGCCGTCGCCGACCGCATTGAGGCCTACCATCTGGAAAACCAGGTCGTCGTCTCCTCTTTCAACCCGCTGGCGGTCCGCCGGGCCCGGAAGCACCTTTCGCGCTCGACGATGGTCGCCGTCATCTGGGAGGGAGGGCCGCGATGGCTGCGCCATCTGGGCGCGCGCGCCGAAGCCGACCATCCCCATTATTCTCTCGTGGATGAGGATTACATGGTCTGGGCGCGGGAAAACGGCTTCCGCGTTCACGTCTGGACGGTAGACGAGCCAGCCGAGGCGCAGCGGCTGGCAGCATTGGGCGTTCACGGCATCATCACCAACAAACCAGAACTTATCCGGGAGGCTCTCGGCCGTTGACAGCGGCCATGGCAAGAACAACATAGTGAAAGGAGGGTGTTCGCCGGGCTGATCGTCGGCGCGCAAAGGGCATGCACGTACACGTTATTCTGAACCCATACGCCAATCGCTGGGGCGCCCAGCGCAAGATCCCGCTGGTCGAGTCGGCCCTGGCCGAAGGCGGCGTGCGTGCCGACGTGACCGTGACGAAACTGCCGCAGGAGGCAGTTGAGGCGGCGCGCAAGGCGGCGCAGGTCGGTTACGATGCAATAGTCGCTGCAGGCGGTGATGGCACCGTCAGCGAGGTGGTCAACGGGCTGATTCAGGCCGCGGGGGATGGGCCGACTCGCCCGCTCGGCGTGTTACCCATCGGCACGGGCAACGACTTCAGCGACATGACGGGCACGCCACGGGCGCTGGCCGAGGCTGTGGCGGTCATCGCCGGCGGTCGGACACGCCAGGTAGACGCCGCGCGGGTCAACGACCGCTTCTTTGACAACAACTGCGCGCTGGCCATGGAACCGATGGTGACCCTCGAAAATGTGAAAATCAAACGGCTCTCGGGAAATACGCGCTATCTGGTCGCGCTGGTGCGCGCGCTCCTGAAGCTGAAGGCGTGGAATATGCGCGTCCGCTGGGATGACGGCGAAATCGAAGGGCCGACGCTGCTGCTCTCCGTCTGCAACAGCCCGCGAACGGGCGGCGTCTTCCTCATGGCGCCGCCAGCCCAAGTAGACGATGGGCTGCTGGATTTTGTCTACGCGCCGGAGATGTCACGAGCGCGCGTGCTCGCCATCCTGCCCCGGCTTTTCAGCGGCAGCCATCTCCGGCATCCGCTGGTACGCCACGGGCGCACGCGGCGGCTGGTTGTCGAAAGCGAGCCGGGCACGCCGATCCACGCCGACGGGGAGATCCTCTGCGAAGCGTGCGAGCGCGTGGAGTACGAGATTTTGCCGCAGAAGATCACGCTGCTGACGTCGCGTGCTTAAGGGCGGCTGGGGTGACCGGCGAGGCAACAAAAAACCTCTGATTACCCTCAGAGGTGAAGGGCGCCCCGCCGTGCCGTGTGGGCTCCTTGGTTGAACCTGCTTTCGCAGGTGGGAATATGTTGTCGTGAGTGCGTTGCCTTGCCCGAGAGCTACTGCATTGCCTCACCGTAAGCCACTTCCCTAAGATAGTAAACGTTGGCTCAACGCGTGATACCCATCACGTGCACAGCAGGGTACGCTTAGATCATAGCATAGGGCACAGAGGGCGGCAATATACCTTACGTACCGCTAACAGATGCAACCCGGCTCATAGCGTGTAAATTTCGCCTTAAATCTGCTGCCGCCGCGTTGCCAGCCGGGCACCCTTCATGTTACTGTTAGCCCTCGACTATCCAGGCTTCGAGGAAAGCATCATGCAGACAACGGCGGCAGCGCTGGTACAGCTACAGGATTTGTGCAAGGTGTTCGAGGAAGGGCGGCAGACGCGGACGGTTCTCGACGGCGTCACCGCCAGCTTCGCCCGTGGCGAGTTCGTCGTCCTTCTGGGGCGCAGCGGCAGCGGCAAGAGCACCCTGCTCAACCTGATCAGCGGCATCGAGACGCCCACGTCCGGCGACGTAACGATTGACGGCGTGCCCATCACGCGGCTGAGCGAGCGCGAGCGCACCCTTTTTCGCCGCGACCACATCGGCTTCGTCTTCCAGTTCTTTAACCTCATTCCGACCCTGACCGTGCTGGAAAACGTCACCCTGCCGCAGGAGCTGGCGGGGCGTGAGGT
>JAAYYY010000700.1 GCA_012515125.1 Chloroflexota bacterium | reverse complement strand
GCAGCCTGCCCTGGTCGGGCCAGAGGGCGTCCCGCTCGTCTCCCTGAGTCGCTCCCTGCGTTATGATCTGCCGGCCGTGGCGTGGACGTGGTTAACGTTGCTCTCACTGGCGGCGCTGTTGCGCCGCCCCACGGCATGGCGCGCGCTGGCGACCGGCGTCTGTGCTGCGGCTGCCGCGCTCACACAGTTCTTTGGAGCCGTCGCCGTCGTCGTGGTCTTCGTGGCGTGGGCGGGCCAGCAGCGCCGGCAGACGCTCACCAGCAACTACACACGCTGGTTAGTGGCGGGCCTGCTTCTCGTCGCCGGCCCCTACCTGCTTTACACGGCGCTGCACTGGCCCGACGCGCTGGGACAGACCGTCACCATCAAGGGGGAACGGGCAACGCTCGGCCTGCCGGCGCTTGTGGATAACCTGGGGCGAGAGCCTGTGCGTTACCGGGCCGTCCTGAACCCCGGGGATGCCGCCGGCTGGGTGAATCTGGCCGGTATGGCGGCTGCTGTCGTCTATCTGGGGCTGCAACTGGGCCGCAGGGCCACGGCCGGAGACCGCCTTCTGGCGCTCACCCTGGGCGCCACACTGCTCTTTCTGGCCCTTGTCGATACGACGAAGGCCGAGCTATATGCCCTGCCCCTCCTGCCTGCTCTCTGCGTCGCAGTTGCACGTCTGGCGACGGGCCTCTGGCAGGCGGCGCGGACGGCGCCCGGCGTGCTGGCCTGGGTCACCCGCCTGGCTCTCGCTGCCGGGTTCGCCTTCATCCTCTGGCAGGGGGCGCTGTTCTACGTTCGGGATCAACTCCTTGCCAGATCGGTAACCGATTACCACGCTCTGGGCGCCGCCATCGAGGCGGCTATTCCCCAGGGAGCGGGCGTGGCCGGGACTGAACGCTGGTGGTGGCCGCTACGGCAGCACCCCTACCTGGCGCTCAACAATCTATCTCTCCAGTGGCGCGTTCGGCGCGACGAACGTGGAACGCCGCCTGCCTACGAGCGCCTGCTGGCGGAGACCGGAATTGAGTACATCCTACTCAACCGCAATGTTTACGGCGACCTGGCCCGCGAGCCACTGGCTCTGCAAGAGGCGTTCTGGGCTTTCATCGCCACCTGTACCACTGTCGCGGCAGAGTGGGATGATCCGTGGTATGGAGAGATCAGCCTGCACGCCGTCGGAGAGGATTGTCGATCATCCAGCTCGCGGCTCCAGACCGCTTTCAGGCAAGCGCACCGACGCTGCGGAAGGACGGATTGATGCGCGTCTGTCTGGCAGCTCTCTATTACGCGCCGTCGCTGGCGACCGAAACGCCAGAAGGCTACCTGACGCGGCTGCCCATTATGCGCCACCTGCCCCAGGCGCTGGCCGCGAACGGGCACGAGGTGCACGTCGTCGTGCTTTTCCCACGAGAGGCGACCTGGACGGAAGGCGACGTGCAATATCACTTTGTTTCAGGGGGAGCGAGGGGACGCGGCGGGTGGGCACGGCTCCTGCCGCCCAGGCGCGCCATCCGCCGGATCGGGCAGCTCGCGCCAGACGTGATCCATTTTCACGGCCTCATTCTGGCCGTGCCGCTCTTCTGGCTCTCGCTTTACCT
>JAAYYY010000699.1 GCA_012515125.1 Chloroflexota bacterium | reverse complement strand
TAACCATTATCGACCGTCCGGGCTCGACCTCGAACCGGACCGGTAGACCTGCCAGGTAGGCAATCGGGTGTCCCTCGAAGATGTAATGGCTCTGCAGGTCAATCAGGTAACGCGCGCCGCCGGCGTCCACAACTGTGGCCTCGTTTGGCGGCGGGCCCATCTGCCACGTTTCGACCGTGCCCGTAATGGTTTGCAGGTCCCCCGTAAACTCAAGCTGTTCTGGAGTGTAGACAGTTAAGGTGTAGCCATCCTGCCAGCCGTCCGGCAGCCTCGTTTCTCCTTCATTGCCGCCGGCAAACTGCACGGTTTCAAGCATGGTCGCCAGGATGTCCATCTCTTCCTCCGAGCGCGGCAGGGTGCCGCTCTGGAAGAAGAAGCGAACGACGCGGCCCTCATCCCGCACATATAGCTCCATCGTGTAAGAGCCACTGCCAACCTCGATTAGCTGAAAGGCGGGGCGCCCGCGTACCAGTGCATTTTCCCTTACAAGGCCATCGGCTAGCGAATAGCCCGGCTGCGATTCGTTTTGTACCCAGCTCAACCAATCCGGCCCCGCATAGTCAAATGCCTGCACTTCGATAATGGAGCCGGTGTCAGTTGCCTGATATCGTGCTGGTCGCGAGGGGCGGACACGCCATGCTTGCGGCAACTGGAACCGGATACCCGGGGCCCCGCTCTCTTCATACCATCGCCAGCCGGAAAGTGGAGGCGCTGCTGTGTCGGCGGTGATTACGGTTGCCGTTGGTTCGGCCGTTTCTGTCGCGATGATGTCTTCCGCTACGGTCGCCGTTGCCGCCGTTGGGATTGGGGTCTCCAGCTCGACAACGGGCAGCTCGTCCTCTCCTCGCGAGAACAGGGTAATGACGATGAAGCCAAAGACCACGAGAGCCACGGTGCCCAGGGCGCCGGCGAGAATACGTGATGTCCAGGTAGGCATGATGCGATTCCCCTCATGGTAGCGGCGCAGCTGTTCGGCCACTTCGTTGACGAACCCGGCGCGCGGCTGCAGCCTGGCCTCGTGCGACCAGTCTTGTAGCGCGTCGACCAGACGCTCGACTTCCGGCTCCAGCCCGCCGTCGTACGCCTCGGCTCGCTCGAGATAGCTTTCGAGTTTTCGCGGATCGGTCTCACTCATCCAGACACCTCTTGCGCAGATCATCCACGGCTCGTGATAGGAGCTTGCGTACCGCGCCGCGCCGCTTGCCCATCACGGCTGCCGTTTCCGCCGTATCCAGCCCGGCCAGAAAACGCAGGCGCAGGACTTCCTGACGCTCTTCGCTGAGTTCAGGCATGACCCGCAGCGCGCAGTCCAGGATGCCCTGCCGATAGATGCGCCGTTCCAGGTCAGGCGTGTGCATGTCCGTCCTCTCAGTGACCGTCTCCAACGGTGCCTGTTGGTGGCGCTTCTGGTAACGGTAGTAGCCTTTACAGACGTTGGCGGCGATGCCAAAGAGCCAGGCCGCCACGGAGCCGTTGCCCCGGAAGCGGCCGATCCCTTCCAGCGCCGCCAGAAAGCTCTGCGCCGTCAGATCCTCGGCCACCTGCGCGTTATTCGTCCGCGAGCAGCAGTAGCGATAGACGCGCGTCACATAGCGCCGGTAGAGCAAGTCAAAAGCTGCGGCGTCCTCTCTGGCTGCGGCTATAAGGACAGCGTCAGTCTGGGTTTCATTCGTCAGCGCCAAAGGCCACTCCTAGCGCGTTGCTTGACCTCGATGTGCGGCCCTTCATCATGTATGTTGCCGCAAGCCGCAAAATGTGACACCTGTTCTGGTGAGCGCATATATGCCAGCCATCTCTATAGCAGTTGCGGGGATGCCGACACTGCCCGCAGTGGCCGATGGGCTCGGCAATCTAGCTACGACGAACCACCAGAATCAGCCCCAAAACCGCCAGAAACGCCCCGGCAAGCTGGAAGTGGTTGCCCAGTCCGAGCCATGGTGGGACCGGCAGCCAGCCCCGCAGCGGCGGCGCAAAGATGAGGACGGGGTAGAGGGCGATAGGAAGACCCACCAGCAGGAAGACCACGCCGACGAGTCGCGTCGCTGGCCGTATGCGCCAGGCCACCCAGCTCGTGGCCAGCAGGAGCGCTGCTAGCGCCAGCCCGCCGCCGACCCGAGCCCATAGCTGCGGCTGCATGTTGAAAGTACGGCTCCCTTCGAGCCGCAGCCGGAAAACGGCATACTCGAAGCCAAGACTGGCGGCTACCGTCAGCAGCGCAAGGAGCAGGGTGGTGAGTGCTGGCCAGGGTGACGATCGTGTTGTCATTGCTGCTATTCCTCCATAAAAGTTAACGACTGCCGGACGTGCTCGAAGGCATCTGCCAGCCCCGGATAAGCAAACGACGTATACCCGATCT
>JAAYYY010000101.1 GCA_012515125.1 Chloroflexota bacterium | reverse complement strand
GAGCTTGTTGGCCGCCCGGAAGATGGCGCGCGACATCTCGAAGTTCATGGCGCGCACGTTAATCGCCGGGACGGTGAAGGTAGGCGCGACTTCGCCCCGGCCGATAGCCATGTATAGCTCGTGGATAGAGGCGGGGAAGATGCCCATCTCCTGGCCGATTTCCCAGAGCAGCCAGCGGGCGGTGTCGCGGACCAGCCCTTCGCCAAAGACGGCGTTGAAGGCCAGCGTTTCGGCGTGTTTGCCCACCTGGGCATTGTCACTGACGGCGACCCGGCCGTCGAGCACGTGAACGCAGCCGTCCAGGCTGGCCAATAGTTCGTCAATATTCTTTGCTATCATCTCTCACTCCTAATTCTCCACTCAGATCGGAAACGAGGGGCCTCGTCCGGTATGATCTTATTCAGGTCGCTCGCCGGCTGTCCGGCAGCAGCCTGTCTGTATTATAATGCCTGGGGGCGAATTGCCAACGCGCGCACTCTGGCAAACAGGAGGAAACATGAAGCTAATTGAACGGGCAATTGCCCGCGCTCTGCAGGCGCACGCGGGCCAGGTAGACCGCTACGGCCGGCCCTACATCCTGCACCCGCTGGCGCTGATGGCGGCGGTGGAAGGAGAGCAGGCGCAGATGGTCGCGGCGCTGCACGACGTGGTCGAGGACAGCGCGCTGACGCTGGACGACCTGCGGGCCGAGGGCTTCCCGGAGGAGGTGCTGGAAGCGGTGCGCCTGCTGACCCACGATAGCGAGAGCCAGAGCTACGACGACTACGTGCGCGCCATCCGCCCCAACGCGCTGGCCCGGCAGGTGAAGCTGGCCGATCTGCGGCACAATATGGACATCCGGCGCATGACGGTGGTGACGCCGGAGGACGCGCCCCGCCTGGAGAAATACCGGCGGGCGTGGGAGATATTGACGACTGAGTGACCGTTGCAGAGAGCGAGAGTGAAGCCCATGAACGAACCGCTGCCCCTGACGCCCACCCGGCTGGAGAGCCTGCTGGCCGATTGTGTTGATTTCGCCCAACGCCTGATCCAGACGCCGAGCATGCCCGGCGAGGAAGGCGCGATTGCCCGGCTGATTGCCGCCGAACTGGAGCGGCTGGCCTTTGACCGGGTCTGGCTGGACGGTGCGGGCAACGTCTGCGGGCGCATCGCCGGGCGCGAGCCGGGGCTGCCGGCGCTGGTCCTCAACTCACACATCGACCACGTGGACCCCGGCGACCCCGCGCTGTGGCCCGTGCCGCCGTACAGCGGCGAAATCGTGGACGGGCACATCGTCGGGCGCGGCGCCAGCGACATCAAAGGGCCGCTGGCGGTGCAGGTCTACGCGCTGGCGGGGCTGCTGCAGGCCGGGATGCGCCCCCGGCGCGACGTCGTCTTTACCGGGGTCGTGAAGGAGGAGGTCGGCGGCGCGGGCATGGCCCACTGGAAGCAGACGCGCGATTACGAGGTCGGGCTGCTGCTGCTCGGCGAGCCGTCGAGCAACGATCTGGCGCTGGGCCACCGGGGCATGCTGCAGTTCTGGGTCCGCTTCCACGGCCGGTCGGTGCACGCCAGCGTGCCGGAGCGCGGATCGAACCCCAACTACGCCCTGGCGACCTTCCTGCAGCGGCTTCAGACGGCGCAGGCGCGGCTGGGCGACCACCCGCTGCTGGGCAGGACGACCGTCGCACCGACCGTCGTGGAGGTGGACACGCGCAGCCATAACGTGACGCCCGCCTGGTCGCAGGTGGTGCTGGACTTCCGCACGGCGACTGAAAGCCCGGCGAGCCTGGCGGCCTTCGTTCACGAGGTGGCGGGCGAGCTGCCGCACAGCATTGAGATCGACACCG
>JAAYYY010000100.1 GCA_012515125.1 Chloroflexota bacterium | reverse complement strand
TCCAGCTCGCCTTCGTCGGCGGCCTGCTGCGGGCGCGGGCGGCGGCGCTTCGGCATGCTGGTCACGTCGAGCACGACCTGGCGCGTGTCGCGCACGTTCAGCTTCTCGAAGAGGAACTCGAACTGCTCCTGCAGCGCCGCGCCGATGCGATCCTTCGCCTCGCGGTCGAGGTTCCACCACTCCGCCTTCAGCGGGCCGAGGCTCTTCTTGCGGGTGGAGTAGAGGAATTGCTCCTCTGTCTTGCCCTCTTTCCACTCCTTGCGCAGGTTCGCCAGGCAATATTCGTTGGCCTTGCGCACCAGCTCTTGCGGCGCGTAGTCGAACATGATGTTCTGGAAGCCGGTCGCCAGGTGGATTTCCAGCGTGCCGATGGCGGGGAAGCGGTCGAACGCTTCCGGCGGCAGGGTCGAAGCGCCGTGCTGCACCGCGCCGCCCAGCCCGTACTCCTCGCGGGCCACCTTGCTCAGCTCGCGCAGCGTGTCGAAATCGACGCTGACCTGGGCCAGCGTGCCGTCGGGCAGCACGACGCCGCCGTGGCTGGTGCCGGTCTGCACCGAAATCTTGGAGATGCCCTCGAGGCCAGCAGGCAGCGCCGCCCGGTAGCCGTCCATGTAGGCGCGCAGCTCCGGCACGGTGGAGTTCTTTTCGCCGACCTCGCCAATTTCGCCGCCCAGCGAGACGGTCACGCCGTCCGGCTCGATGCTGCGGGCGAACTCAGTGAGCGCGGCGCTGACGGTGTAGTTGGTGCGCTGCTGCTCGTCGAGCGTTTCCTTGCTCAGATCGACCAGTGTGGAGGTGTCAATGTCAATGTTGTAGAAGCCGGCGTCGATGGCCTCGCGCATCAGGTCGCGCACGGCGGCGACTTCTTTCTCCGGGTCGGCGGCAAAGCCCTTGGCCGAGACCTGGAAGTGGTCGCCCTGGATGAAGAGCGGGCCCTGGAAGCCTTCGGCGATGGCGGCGGCGAGCACGCAGGAGACGTATTCGGCGGGCCGCTGGTCGGTGTAGCCAATCTCGGAGCGGGCGATTTCGAAGATGAGAGCGCCGACGTCGAGCTTGTTGGCCGCCCGGAAGATGGCGCGCGACATCTCGAAGTTCATGGCGCGCACGTTAATCGCCGGGACGGTGAAGGTGGGCGCGACTTCGCCCCGGCCGATAGCCATGTATAGCTCATGGATCGAGGCGGGGAAGATGCCCATCTCCTGGCCGATTTCCCAGAGCAGCCAGCGGGCAGTGTCGCGGACCAGCCCTTCGCCAAAGACGGCGTTGAAAGCCAGCGTTTCGGCGTGTTTGCCCACCTGGGCATTCTCACTGACGGCGACCCGGCCGTCGAGCACGTGAACGCTGCCGTCCAGGCTGGCCAATAGTTCGTCAACTTTCTTTGCTATCATCTCTCACTCCTATACTCCACTCAGATCGGAAACGAGGGGCCTCGTCCAGTATGATCTTGTTCAGGCCGCTCTCCGCTGTCCGGCAGCAGCCTGTCTGTATTATAATGCCTGGGGGCGAATTGCCAACGCGCGCACTCTGGCACAAACAAGGATCGCGGGCTTCCAGCTCGCATCTTGTAAGGCCAGGGATGGCAAGCGCGCTCCCACTCGTAGAGCGATATTCCTAAATCGCTCCACTCCGAGGAGGACGCATGAATCTCATCGAAAAGGCCATCGCCATAGCCCTGCAGGCCCACGCGGGCCAGGTGGACCGCTACGGCCGGCCCTACATCCTGCACCCGCTGGCGCTGATGGCGGCGGTGGAGGGCGAGCAGGCGCAGATAGTCGCGGCGCTGCACGATGTGGTCGAGGATAGCGCGCTGACGCTGGACGACCTGCGGGCCGAAGGCTTCCCGGAGGAAGTGCTGGAGGCGGTGCGCCTGCTGACCCATGATAAAGAGCGCCAGAGTTACGAGGATTACGTGCGCGCCATCCGCTCCAACGCGCTGGCCCGGCAGGTGAAGCTGGCCGATTTGCGGCACAATATGGACATCCGGCGCATGACGGTGGTGACGCCGGAGGACGCGCCCCGCCTGGAGAAATACCGGCGGGCGTGGGAGATATTGACGAGCGAGTGACCGTTGCAGAGAGCGAGAGTGAACCACATGAACGAACCGCTGCCCCTGACGTCCACCCGGCTGGAGAGCCTGCTGGCCGCTTGTGTTGATTTCGCCCAACGCCTGATCCAGACGCCGAGCATGCCCGGCGAGGAAGGCGAGATTGCCCGGCTGATTGCCGCCGAACTGGAGCGGCTGGCCTTTGACCGGGTCTGGCTGGACGGTGCGGGCAACGTCTGCGGGCGCATCGCCGGGCTCGAGCCGGGGCTGCCGGCGCTCGTCCTCAACTCACACATCGACCACGTGGACCCCGGCGACCCCGCGCTGTGGCCCGTGCCGCCGTACAGCGGCGAAATCGTGGACGGCCACATTGTTGGGCGCGGCGCCAGCGACATCAAGGGGCCGCTGGCGGTGCAGGTTTACGCGCTGGCGGGGCTGCTGCAGGCCGGGGTGCGCCCCCGGCGCGACGTCGTCTTCACCGGGGTTGTGAAAGAGGAAGTCGGCGGCGCAGGCATGGTCCACTGGAAGGAAACGCGCGATTACGAGGTCGGGCTGCTGCTGCTCGGCGAGCCGTCGAGCAACGACCTGGCGCTGGGCCACCGGGGCATGATGCAGTTCTGGGTCCGCTTCCACGGCCGGTCGGTGCACGCCAGCGTGCCAGAGCGGGGCTCGAACCCCAACTACGCCCTGGCGACCTTCCTCCAGCGGCTGCAGGCGGCGCAGGCGCGGCTGGGCGATCACCCGCTGCTGGGCAGGACGACCGTCGCGCCGACCGTCGTGGAGGTAGACACGCGCAGCCACAACGTGACGCCCGCCTGGTCGCAGGTGGTGCTGGACTTCCGCACGGCGACTGAAAGCCCGGCGAGCCTGGCGGCCTTCGTTCACGAGGTGGCGGGCGAGCTGCCGCACAGCATTGAGATCGACACCG
>JAAYYY010000698.1 GCA_012515125.1 Chloroflexota bacterium | reverse complement strand
GTCATGGCTGGCTGCAGCGGCAGCCAGAAGAAGTCGATCAGACGGGGACAGGTGAACTAACGAATCATCATACTCTCCAGCTTGAAGGCAGGCCCATTATCTGTTTCGAGGCGGATCTTGTCAATAGTTATTGACATGATAGAACAGTTGTTCTATGATGAAAGAGCCGCTAGAAGGACGTTTACCAGGAGGTTCCCATGACCGATAAGCGTATTCTCTCTTTCGAGCAGTTGATTCCTGTTCCCCCATCTGCGCCCTACCACGCCTTCACGAACAGCACTGCGCTGCGTAACTGGCTGGCGGACGTGGCGACGACGGCGCCCCGGCCGGGCGGGCGCATCTACCTGGCGACGAACGAGGGCGACTATATGGCGGGAGCCTATTCGGCGCTGGAGCCGGACCGCGAGGTCGCCTTCACCTGGCAGGGCAACGGAGAGCCCGGCCCATCACAGGTGCGCGTGACCTTCGTGCCGGAGGGGGAGGCCACGCGCGTTTTCTTGCGCCACGAGAGGCTGGGCAGCGGCCCCGACTGGCAGGCGACGGTGGACGCCCTGGAAAAGCAGTGGCCCAGGGCCCTGGAGAACCTGGCCTCGGTACTGACGACGGGCGAAGATCTACGCTTCACCCGGCGCCCCATGCTGGGCATTATCGTCGGTGACCTGAACGAGCGGCTTGCCGAAGAGCTTGGCGTTCCGGTGACCGAAGGCATTCGCCTGGACAGCGTCATCGACGGGATGGGCGCTGCCGCCGCTGGCCTGCAGGCCCGTGATGTCATTGTCGGAGTAGGGGGTCAGGAGACCCGCAACTGGGAGACGCTGCAGGCGGCTTTCGCCGGGCTCAGAGCAGGCGATACGGTCGAGGTGACTTATTACCGCGGCCCGGAGAAACGGCAGACGGCGATGACCCTCTCGGGCCGGCCCATCCCCGAGCTTCCGGCGACGATGCCCGCGCTGGCGGAGGCGGTACGCGCTTGCTACGAGGAGATCGAAGCGGAGCTGGACGCGTTCTTTGCCGCCGTAGACGAGGCGGCCGCCATGTACAAGCCCGCGCCTGACGTGTGGAGCGCCGCCGAGATTCTGGCCCATTTCATCCACAGCGAGCGCTTTACCCAGCAATGGATTGTCCAGCTGGTTGACGGGCACGAGCCGTGGAAGGACGATTGGGGCGATAACCTGGACGCATATATCGCCGCCACTGTCAGCGCCTATCCCAGCCTGGCGGCGCTGCTCGACGAGCTGAAGAGCCATTACCGGGAGACCGTGGCGCTGGTCGCCAATCTGCCGGAGGATGTCGCGGAGCGCAAGGGCAGTTTCTGGCGGCTGGCCTTTGAGCTGCTCCAACCGCCGTACCACTTCCGTACACACCTGGAGCAGATACGCGAGGCGCTAGCGGCCGCGCCGGTAGCTGTTCCGTAGCCCTGCTCGGTCTTCCACAGGGGCTGCGGGCACTCCCGCGCGGCGCAGCCCCTTTCCCGGGCGGGCAAAATGGCCTAAAAGACTTTCCCTGGCGTGAAAAACGTGTTAATATAGGCGTATCTTTGGCGTAGTACCACAATTGAATTATGCGCCTCTGCGGTTTGCCGCCGCAGGCGTTCACGCTTCATCGAGAGGGAGGGTCTTCTGATGTGGAAGTCATTTGAGGCAACCGTGGATTCGGACGGGGTCGTACACCTGTTGGAGCCGGCCGAGCTGCCCGTGGGCGGCCGCGTGCTGGTCACCGTGCTGGACGAGCCGGCGGGCTACGCCCACGACTTTCCGAGCCTGGGAGAGCGGCGGCGGATGCAGGCCTGGGTGC
>JAAYYY010000099.1 GCA_012515125.1 Chloroflexota bacterium | reverse complement strand
ACGACGACGCCGCCCGCCTCTTCGGCGACGCCGGCGTCATCGCCCTGCTCGCCGACGAAAGCGTCATCGCCCTGCGCAACGCCGCCGTCCACGACGAAGTCATGACCCGCGCCGACGCCCAGGCCGCACGGGCGTGGGCGGTGGGCGTCCTGGAAAAGCTGTAGGGGCGGGTTTGAAACCCGCCCGTACCGTAGCGCGAGACCTGTCAGGTTTTCGAAAACCTGACAGGTCTGACGGCGCCCTCTTGCCTTATTATCACTTTCGGGCGAAAATGATAATAAGAAGGGCCGTTATTATCACTTGTGATAGTTAGCATCCATGCACCCCGACGACTTCACCATCCGCGCGCCCGGCCGGGTTATCCGGCAGCCCCGTGGCTTCTGGGCCTACATTCCCGATCCGCTGCCGCCGGCGCTCGAGTGGACGCCAGAGCTGGTCGCCGCCAGCTCGGCCGCCGACCGAGCCCTGGGCGAGCTGGCCGGCCTCGGCACGGCCCTGCCCAACCCCCACCTTCTGATCCAGCCCTTCATCCGTCACGAAGCAGTTCTGTCGTCGCGCATCGAGGGCACGCGCACCTCACTCGACCAGCTCTACGCCTTCCAGGCTTCCCGAGAGCTGGTCCAGCTACCTCTCTTTGACCTGCCCGAAGATGTCCAGGAAGTGCAGAATTACGTGAACGCGCTCGAATACGGGCTGCGCCGTCTGGACACCCTGCCGGTGAGCCTCCGCCTCTTTCGCGAGCTGCACAGGCTGCTTCTGGAGGGCGTGCGCGGCGAGCAGTGGACGCCGGGGGAGTTCCGCCGCAGCCAGAACTGGATCGGGCCGCCCAACAGCACGCTGGAGAGCGCCGTCTTCATCCCGCCGCCGGTCGCCGAGATGAACGACGCCCTGGCCGCGCTGGAGCGTTTTATCCACGAGGATTCGAGCCTGCCGCCCCTGACGCGCCTGGCCCTGATCCACTACCAGTTTGAAGTTATCCATCCCTTCCTCGACGGCAACGGCCGTGTCGGCCGCCTGCTGATCAGTCTGCTCCTGCAGGCCTGGGGTCTGTTGCCGCAGCCGCTCCTCTACCTGAGCGCCTACTTTGAAGCGCGACGCCAGAGCTACTATGACCGTCTGCTGGCGGTCAGCCAGCGCGGCGCCTGGTCCGACTGGCTGCTCTTCTTCCTCGAAGGCGTTCGCGTCCAGGCCGGCGAGAGCGCGGCCCGGGTGCGCCGCCTGCAGGCGCTACGTCAGGAGTACCGTTCGGCTTTTCAGCACGCGCGCGCCGCCGCACGGCTGCTGCAGGTCATTGACTGGCTTTTTGAGCAGCCGCTCTTCTCCATTCCCAGGCTCGCCGCCTTTCTACAGGTCAACTACCCTACGGCGCAGCGTTACGTCCGGCAGCTTGAAGCGCAGGGTATCGTCCAGGAGATGACCGGCCAGGCGCGCAACCGCTTCTATCAGGCCAGCCGCCTGCTGGAGGCCATCACCATGCCGCTTGAAAACAACCGGTGAGGCAGCCCATGAAAATCCCCTACGTCATCGACAACGTCGAGCACACCGTCGCCGAGGTCCTCAACTACCTGCTCCAGAACGGCGGTCAGCAGCTCGACGTCGCCACCGCCTACTTCAGCATCCGGGGCTT
>JAAYYY010000697.1 GCA_012515125.1 Chloroflexota bacterium | reverse complement strand
TTGTTGCTCGTTGTCGTTCTGGTGCTGTTCACGGCCCTGACGGCGTTCGCGGGCGACGCATACGATGCTTCGTTTACGACATCGGTGACCTACCAGAACGTCGGCTCGGCCGATGCGATGGTTACCTTCCAGTTCTACCCTGAAAACGCTTCGAGCCCGATTACGTACGATGCGACGTTGCCCGCGGGCGCTGGTGCATCGCTCTTCATGGGCGGTGTGGCCGATGTTCCTGACGGCTTTATGGGCTCTGGTATTTTGAGTTCTGACCAGCCGGTTGTCGCCACGCTGGTGCAGATCGCCTCGGACCCGGCCGTTCAGAATCGCCCGCTTTCGAACGGCTTCGAGACTGGCGCGCCCCAGGTTCTGCTGGCTACCGTGTTGAAGAACAAGTTTAATGCAACCTCTGTCTTCTCCGTACAGAACGCCAGCAGCGGCCCAGTGGACCTCGATATTACCTTCTACAACGCCGATAACCCGGCCGCTGCCCCCATTAATATCGAGCACAATGGCCTGCCCGCCGGGGCATCCAAGTACTTCGACATGGGTACGATCCCGCAGATCGCCGCGGGTGTGTTCAATGGTTCTGCCGTTGTGAAGGGCTTTGCGGCTGGCACTACCACCCCGGCCAACATCGTGGCGACCGTGCTCGAACTGGGCACCAATAACACGGACGCTTCTGCCTTCGAGGGCGTGAGCGGCGCCAGCACCACCGTGTACATGCCTTCCGCAATCTGTAATGCATTCGGCGGGCAGAATACGGCTTATGCGGTCCAGAACACGAGCCAGAGCGCCTCGGCGTCTGTAACCGTAACCTACAGTAACGGTGCGACCGAGAGCGCGAATATTCCGGCCGGCGCCAAGAGGAGCTTCCTCGCCTGTAACGCCACTGGTATGACCCAGGGCTTCAGCGGCTCCGCGACGATCACCAGCACGGGTGCTGAGATTGTCGTTATCGGCAAGGTCTATGGGGTCGGCCTCTACACCGCCTTCCTCGGCGCGACCGAAGGGAGTGAGACACTGGCTCTGCCGTACGTCCGCTGGACCGAATCTCAGTGGACGCCGGGTGGCCGCCAGCGCGCCTACATCGCCATCCAGAACGTGGGTGCGAACCTCCCGGCCGGCGCCGTGACTGTCCGCTATGTGGACAAGAATGGCGACGTTGTTGGTACCCACTCGCTGCCCGCGATTCCAAGTGGTGGAAAGGTCAACTCGTGGGCCGGCCTTCCCGAGGTAACGGGCAACCGCGCCGCGCTGAACGAGTTCGGCTACGCCGGTGGTCAGTTCGGCGGTAGCGTGATTGTCGAGGGCCCGGCCGGCAGCCAGCTGGTTGCCGTCGCCCGCGTCGCTTCGGCTGCCCCGTCCAATCTGGTTGGTGAAGACTACAACGGGGCGACGATCGTAGACTAGGGGAACTCATAACCCCAACGGGCTACACGCTCTGTAGCTGAAGAACAGGAAGGGAGATAGGCGCGACCTATCTCCCTTTTTTATTGCTCGTTGATTCGCGCTGTTTCGTCCAGATGCACCAGCGTGTCGATCAGGGCGGACCAGCCAAATCGCCCTTTGAGCCGGTCGATATTCTCCTCAAACGGCCGCCGGAGTCCCTCGTTGAAGTAGCGGCAGATCGCCTCCGCCAGCGCCGCCGGGTCTTCCGGCGGCACCACCAGTCCCGTCTGCCCATCCTCCACCGCCTCAGAAAGCCCGCCCACGTCGGTCGTGATTACCGGCCGGCCGTGGCCGAAGGCAAGCTGGACGATGGCGCTCTGGGTAGCCTCACGATAGGGAGCGACAACCACGTCGGCAGCGTGTAGATAGGCACTCAGCTCTTCGTCGGGAATATAGCGATTGTCGATGGTAACGGCTGCCTCCAGCCCCAGGCAGTCGATCTGCCGCCGGTAATCCGCTTCGCCGGCCCAGAACTCGCCCGCGACCAGTAGATGGACCGGTTGCTGCGCCAGCACGGCGGGGAGCGCCTCCAGAAGCACGTCAAGTCCCTTATATGGCCGGACAAATCCACAGAAGAGCAGCAGCGGCCTATCGGGCCTACCGGTTGGTAGCGCCATGTGAAGCTCAGCGGGCGAGCTACCCACGCCCGCAAACGTGGGCAGCGGGCTAACGGCGACCGGCTTTCGCGGAAACTGGCCTCGCAGTTCCGCCGCGTCGCTTTCGGCATGGGCCAGCAAGCCGTCAGCGGGGCCGAGCGCTGCCCGCATTGCCAGCCGATCGAACCGGCTGGCCTCGTGGGGGATTGCGTTGTGGCAGATGTAGATGAGTCGCGGCGCGGGGTGCAGCCGTTTTACAGCGCGACCCAAGACGGACCACGCCGGCGCCCAGAATGGAACCCACCAGGGAATGACGACGAGTTCGGATTGCCACGCAGCAATCCTGCGCCACGTGCGCCGCCATGTCAGTGGATTGAGGGGGTCCAGCAGGTACTCGGCCTCCGTCCGCAGAGGATTGCGGCTTGTATCGCGGTCGCTCGCGCCCTTATAGAGCCAGCGCGGGTACTGCCGTTTAAAGCTGATCAGCAGGTGGTCATGCTCGGGGTCGGCGGCCAGATGGCGGGCCAGCAGCGTGGTGTAATGAGCGATACCCCCCCGGTAGGGATAGGTGGGCCCGACAAGGCAGATGCGCATGGCGTCGATTATAGCTCTACGAGATGCGCCTGCCATCGCCTAACGGCAGCGCTACAATAGAAGCCCATGGCTGGAGAGAACATCCTGGTTACCGGCGCCACCGGCTTCATCGGCAGCTCACTCATGCGCCTGCTCGCCCGGCAGGGTTATCAGGCACGCGCCTACAGCGGCCGGATGAACGATCCCCTGCGCCTGCGCCAGGAGCTGGAGGGGATTGAGATCGTCTACCACCTCGCCAGCGCTGAACGGCGAGGCCGGCGTCGCCTCTTGCAGCACGTTGACGTGGAAGGAGCGGAACGCCTCGTGGAGGAGAGCCGGCGTGCCCGCGTGGGCCAGCTCATCGTCGTGAGCCGGCTCAATACCGATCCCAACTCGCACTACCCGCTGTTGCGGGCCAAGGGGGAGATGGAGCGGCTGATCTGGCGCAGCGAACTGTCTTACACGATTGTCCGTTCGGCGACAGTCTTCGGCCTGCATGATCGCTTCCTCAACGTGATCGCCGGCCTTTCCGCCTGGACGTGGCCGTTTGTCGTCCTGCCGGGTGGGGGCAAGACGCCCTTCCAGCCGTTGTGGGTCGAAGACCTGGCGCGCTGCCTCGTGCAGATTCTGGATCGACCTGACCTCCGGGGCGAGATTGTGGAAATTGCGGGCGAGGAGCGTATTCGTTTCGCCGATCTGGCCCAATTGATCATGCGTACGGTTGGGATGCAGCGTATTCCCGTGCCCGTTGACCTGCGCCTACTGCGTCCCACCAACCGCTTGCTCATGTCCTGGTGGCCCTACCCGCCTGTGACGCCCTTCTTCATGGACCTGTTTTCCCAGTCGGACATCGCGCCGGTCGATAGCGTTCTGCGCACCTTTGGCTTCCGGCCCAACCGGTTGATCGACAACCTGGGCTACCTGCGCCGGCCCGGCCTGCGCCGCTATCTGTTCCGCCGCTAGCGCAGCCGGTCTCGTTTGTCCACCGGCGAGCCAATGGCTAGAATACTCCTTCGGCGCCGTCCCGCGACAGCTGCCGCCGGTCGCCGCCAGAATCGCACCTGACAGAAGGCAGAATCATGGCTCAAGAAATCCGCATCGAAGACATCGGCGACTACGTAGGCCAGGAGGTGACGCTCAAAGGCTGGCTCTACAACAGCACCGGCAAGGGCCGGCTCCATTTCCTGCAGGTGCGCGACGGCACCGGCATCGTCCAGGCGGTGGCCTTCAAGCCAGAGCTGGGCCCGGAGCTGTTCGAGACGATCAAGCGGCTCGGCCAGGAATCGTCCCTGATTGTCACCGGTACGGTGCGCCAGGACCAGCGAGCGCCCGGCGTGCCCGGCGGCTATGAGCTGGGTGTCTCCGATCTGACGGTCCTCCAGGAAGCGGAAGATTATCCTATTACGCCTAAAGAGCACGGCGTCGAGTTCCTGATGGACAACCGTCACCTCTGGCTGCGTTCCAGCCAGCAATGGGCCATCATGCGCGTGCGAGCGACGATCAAGCGGGCGATCATCGACTGGCTGGACGACAACGGCTTCCTGAATGTCGATACCCCGATCATCACACCTTCGGCCGCCGAAGGCACGAGCACGCTGTTCGAGGTCCAGTACTTCGACGACAAGGCTTACCTGGCACAGACCGGCCAGCTCTACAACGAGGCCAACATCATGGCCTTTGGCAAAGTCTACTGCTTCGGGCCGACATTCCGGGCCGAGCAATCCAAGACACGCCGCCACCTGGCCGAATTCTGGATGGTCGAGCCGGAGATTGCTTTCTGTGACCTCGACTGCCTCATGGAGATTGAGGAGCAGTTCGTGTCCTACATCGTACAGACCACATTGCGTGAGCGGCGCGACGAGCTGGCCCTGCTCCAGCGCGATCTGACCGCACTGGAAATGGTGCATCCGCCCTTCCCGCGCATCAGTTACGACGAGGCGCTGGAACGTCTGGCTGCCATCCGCGAAGCTACGGACGATCCGGCGCTCAAAGAGCTGCTGGCTATCGAGTGGGGCAGCGACTTTGGCTCCCCACACGAGACAGAGCTGACGAAGCAGTTTGACAAGCCGGTCTTTGTCTACGGTTATCCCTCGGCGGTGAAGGCGTTCTACATGGAGCCGTGGCCCGGCCGGCCGGAGGTCTGTAAGAGCGTGGACCTGCTCGCGCCCGAAGGGTACGGGGAGATCATTGGCGGCAGCGAGCGGATGAGCGACCCGGAGATGCTTGTACAGGCCATCGAACGCCACCAGTTGCCGCTGGAGCATTACCACTGGTATATCGATCTGCGCCGGTATGGCAGCGTGCCGCACAGTGGCTTCGGCCTGGGCCTGGAGCGGACTGTGGCCTGGATCTGCGGCATCCCGCACATCCGCGAGACGAGTCCGTTCCCGCGCACGCTGAAGCGCATGTATCCCTAGCGCCGGACCACTCAGGAACGCCTTGTAAGAATTGGGCCGGCCGGCACCCACTCCCAGAAGTGGCGCTGCACCGGCTCGCCGGGGCCAGGAGCCACTTCCAGCGTGCTGAAGGGCCCTTGCGGCAGGCCGGCAACCATCGCTTCCACCCGAAAGAAGCAATAACAGGTGCGCAACCCGGGGTAAGAGATGCTGTCGCGTTCCCACTGCCACGACTCCAGGCTGCCGGCGACTATCGAGACGTCCTCTGCCGCTACCCCCAGCTCCTCCTGCAGGCCGCGCAGGGCGGCCTGTTCTGGCTCCTCCTCTGGATGCATTTTCTCGGATGGGAGCTGCCAGCGCCCGCGCTGGCGTCCATCTTCCAGCTCCTGACCCGCTTCGACCAGGACAAGCTCGCCACGGCGGATGATCATCTGCACGACGCTGACGATCCGGCGCGGTGGATCGCCTTCCAGCCTGCTCTCGCCGCTTAATAGCTCGGCCCACAGCGCGGCGAGGCTCTTGCTGCTGCCGCGCCCCCACTCGGCGACTGAGACCTGCCGGCGCTCCAGCCAGGCTTCCAGCAGCTCTATGCGGGTAAAATCAGTCATGGGGCGGATAATACGGTTCCCGGCGCGGCCTGGCAATGATCGGCTTCTCATTTTTCGCTCTTACACAGGGCAACATCTGGAGGCGAACGATGGCTAACATAGTTGTATCCGGCCTGATTAACGTCGAGACGACATTGCGCGTCGATGGTTTTCCGCTGCATTACCAGCCTGTGCGGTTCCCGGTCCACAGCGTCGAGACCACCGTGTCGGGTGTCGGCTACAATGTGGCGCGCGCCCTGTCTACGCTGGGCAACCGGGTGCGCCTCCTCTCCCTGTTCGGCGCTGATCCGGTTGGCATGCTGGTCCCGGCGGCGCTGCGCGAGGCGGGGCTGGACGAGCAGTATGTACTCGCCACGATGCCGGCGACGGCCCAATCTGTCATTCTCTACGACGGCAGCGGCCGGCGCTCGGCGAGCACCGACCTCAAGGACATCCAGGAGCGCAACTATCCGGCGGATCTGTTCCATCAGGCGCTCGCCGGAGCTGACCTTGCCGCCCTCTGCAACATCGGCTTCTCCCGCCCATTCCTGCAGCGGGCGCGGGAGGCGGGCGTGCCCATTGCCACCGATGTGCACACGATTGCCGATCTCGATGACCCCTATGACCAGGATTTCATGGCGGCGGCGGATATTCTCTTCATGAGCGACGAGAAGCTGCCCTGCCCGCCGGAGGAGTGGGCGCGCCGGGTTCAGGACCGCTACGGCACGCCGCTAGTGATTATCGGCCTGGGTAGCGCCGGAGCGCTGCTCGCCGTCCGGCAGGATGGTTATATTGGGCGCGTGCCGGCAGTCCAGACCCGGCCGGTCGTCAACACCATCGGCGCGGGCGACGCGCTCTTTTCGGCTTTTGTGCACGGCTATCTGCGCACGCGCGATCCCTATGCAGCGCTGCGGCGGGCTGTCGTCTTTGCCTCTTACAAGATCGGGGAAAAGGGGGGCGCTGCGGGTTTCCTCGACGCGCGGGCCCTGGAGGAATGGGTTGGACGGACGAATTGGTAGGGCCGGGAGCAATAGCGGCGCCCGGCCCTCTATCATCTGTCAGGTCAAGTCTAGCCGGCGAGCCGGGCGTTGAGCGTGATCTGCTCGACTGCGCCCAGCGCCTGCGACACGGGACAGCCCTTTTTGGCCTTCTCGGCCGCTTCCTGGAACGTTGCGTCGTCGATGCCCGGCACGACAGCTTCGGTCTCCAGGTCGATGCGCTCGATGCGGAAGCCGCTCTCGCCGCGATTGATGTGCACGCGCGCCGTGGTGCTGACCCGCTCCGGCGTGTAACCGGCCCGCTCCAGATTGCCCGAAAGGGCCATCGAGAAGCAGCCCGCGTGTGCCGCGGCAATCAGCTCTTCCGGATTTGTGCCCGCGCCTTCTTCGAAGCGCGAGCCAAAGGAATACCGGCCCTCGTAAGCGCCGCTGGCCATCCGCATGGTGCCGTTTCCGCCCCTTAAGCCGCCTTCCCAGGTTGCATCCGCAGATCGTACAGGCATGGTTGTTCTCCTTTTCCTTTAGGACTGTCGTGTCTGGACTTCGCGCCCATCTTAGCGGAGGCCCGGTAAGGCAGCAAAGGCGCGAAACGCGGCGATAACCCGGTTCTAACGCGCGCGGCCTACGTTGTGGAGGCTTATCAGGCGACCGGCGACAATCGGCCGGTTACGACGAGGAAAAGACGATGCCGACGACAAAAAAGATCTGGCTCTGGCTGTTACTCATTCTACTGCTGGCCCTGGCAGCCTGCGGTGGAGAAGATGAGGGTGAAGGGGAGGCCGACCCGCAGGATCTGGCCGAGCCGCCACAGATTTACCTGCTGACCGAAGACGGGCGGCTGGAGAGCTTTTCCGCAAACTACTGCTGGCAGGTAGAAGCCGAAGCGCCGGCCGACTTTGAAGCCGCCACGGAGCGTTGTGGCGAGACGACCATGCCCACGTTCGAAGGGGCCGCCTATACCACAGTCGCCGTGGGCGAACCTTTCCGCCTGGAGATGGAGGAGCCGCTGCCGGAGCGCGTAACGCTGGCGCTCAGCCCACCCGACAACATCTTCGCCGAGACGAGCGCCGACGAGAACACCATTGAAGAGCCGATCCTGGTATGGACGCCGGCCGATGTTCCGGCCGGGAACTACATCCTCATTGCCCTCGCCTACTGGCCTGAAGCCGGCGGCGCCGTCTACTACTACCCGGTCACGCTGGAGTAGGTGCGTTCGTAGCCTGATCTGCCCCGTCTACGCGCGTAAATCGATGAGGATCGGCTGCAGGCTGTCGATGATTGCCGCCAGCCGCCGGGCAACCTTGTCCTGATAAGCAACGGTCAGCCGCTCCGCGGGAAAGACCTCATAGACCTTCGTCCAGCCGCGGTCCCACATCTCGGCCTCGAACTGCTCGCCCAGCGTCTCTTTGATCTCAAACAGGTGCCGCCGGAAGCCCTCCAGCAGCGCGCGGTTAAGGGCGGCGTCGCGCGACTCGAAGTGCAACCCCAGCTCCCAGCCGCCCTGGTACTTGGCCGACGACACCTCGTAGTGGAACTCGGGTTCGTCGAAATAGAACTGGACCAACCAGTTGTACGGCTGTCGCGACTGGATCTGCTGCCAGCGCGCCGGTAGATGGGCTTGTATGGCTTTGGGTATGCCCTTCAGAAATTGCGCTTGATAGAGCAGAACGTCGGCCATGTTGGCACTATAGCATTGCTGTGGAGCGGCGCCAAACAGGGTATAATGCGTGCAGGGAGGCGGCAATGACTGAGAAGGCCCGTACGTTTGGCCAGTTTGAGACGCCGGCCAGCCTGGCCGACCTGTTGCTCGCGTTCTGCGTGCGCCGGGCGAGCGACCGGGTGCTCGATCCGAGCTGTGGGCAGGGAGCGCTGCTGGCCCGCGCTGCCGGCTGGCAGGCGTGGCTTGGAGACGCCGCCACGACGCAGCCCGGCCCTCTTTTCGGCGTCGAGCTGGACCCCGAGGCCGCTGCCGCTGCGCGGGCTCGTTTGCCTCAGGCGCAGATCGCGCAGACGAACTTCTTTACCCTTACCCCGGCCGACCTCGGCGACGGGCAGCCGGTGGATGTGATCGTCGGCAACCCGCCCTACACCCGCTCGCAGGCCATTGCCCGGCTGCAGGAAGCGGCAGCCGAGCAGCTTGCCATGTTCGACCTGCCCGAGGATGGAAGGGACGGGGCGGAACGCCGGGCGCTCATCCCGGCCCACCTCTGGAACCGCTACGTCGGCCGGCGCACCGGCCTGCACAGCTATTTTCTGCTGCACAGCCTGCCCTTCTTGCGGGACGGCGGGCGCTTTGGCTTTGTCCTGCCCAACAACTGGCTTGACGTGGAGTACGGCGCCGGGTTGAAGCAGTACCTGCTCGATCACTTCCGCATCGTCGCCGTGATCGAATCGAATGCCGAACGCTGGTTCAGCCACGCGCGAGTCAACACCTGCCTGCTCATCCTGGAGCGCTGCAGCGATCCGGCCGGCCGCACGGCGAACCGGGTGCGTTTTGTGCAGCTCCGCCGCCGGCTAGACCGGCTTGTGCCGCAGCCACTCGGCGACCCGGACCGCTATAACGCCCTGGAGTCGTTGGTCGTTCGCCTGCTCGCGCCCCAGGATGTCGAGACGGCGGCGCTGCGCGTGCGCGTCGTCCGCCAGCGCGAGCTGCACGCTACCGAGAAGTGGGGGCTGGCCTGGCGCGCTCCGGCAGCCTTTCGTCAGGCCCGGCGCGAAGCAGGCCGCCGCCATCTCGTCCCGCTGTCGGAATGGGCGACCATACGGCGCGGTTACACGACCGGCGCCAACGATTTCTTTTACCTGGATCCCGGCGTGGTCGTAACCTGGGGAATCGAGCCGCACTTCCGCCAGCCGCTGCTAAAGTCGCTGCGCAACGTCGATGGCCTGACCGTGACCACAGCCGCCTGCGAGCAGGAGGTGCTGCTCATCCCGCCCACGGCGACCGTCGCCGGCACCGCGGTTGCCCACTACATCGCCTGGGGCGAGCAGCAGGGCGTCGCCCACCGCAGTACCTGTTCCCGCCGCCATCCCTGGTATATGCTGCCCATCCAGGAGCCGGCGCCGCTCGTGCTGCCCAAGGGCATCTGGGGCCGCCATCTGGCGCCGGTCCTCGCGGACGAGGTTCTGGTGGACCAGCAGCTCTACCAGATACAGCTCGCGCCCGGCGTCAACCGGCTGGCGGCGGCGGCGCTACTCAACAGCAGCTGGGCGGCGCTGCAGATGGAGCTGCTCGGCCGGGTCAACTTCGGCGAAGGTGTGCTCTGGCTGGCAGGCTACGAGGTCGAGCGCCTCTTGCTGCCCGATCCGCGCTATCTATCGGCTGCCGAAAACGACGAGCTGGCAGGGCTGTTCCGCGCTGTAGCGGCCCAGCCACTCGCTTCCGAGCCGGTCGTAGAAATGGCCCGTCCGGAACGGGAATCCCTCGACAGAGCAGTATTTGCCCTTTGCGGCCTGAACGCAGCCGAGGGCGTCGAAATCCGTGAAGCCCTGCTGGAGCGCATCGGCACGCGCCAGCGGCGCGCCCGCTCGCAGCAACCAGGATTAGCCCGATCGGGTCACGCGGGCTAAAATGGCGTATGGCGAGGAACGTGCCCGGCGCGTGTGAGAAAGTTGAGGCGATTTACCCGCTGCTTGTCGAGACGTATGGCGAGCCGCAGTGGCGGCGCTGGCTGCCGCCCGTCGATCAGCTCGTGGCGACAATCCTTTCGCAGCAGACCAGCAGCGTTAACCAGCGCCGCGCGTTTGAGGCCCTGCGCGAACGGTTCCCCTCCTGGGAAGCGGTGATGGAGGCGCCGGTGGAAGACGTACAGGCCGCCATCTATCCGGCCGGGCTATCCGGGCAGAAAGCGCCGCGTATCCAGGAAGCGCTGCGGGCGATTCTGCGCGAGCGCGGCGAGCTGAACCTGGACTTTCTGGCGACGATGCCGGTAGACGAGGCCCAGGCCTGGCTGCGGCGGCTGAAAGGCGTTGGGCCCAAGACGGCGGCGATTGTCCTGCTCTTTACCTTTCACCGGCCCGCTTTTCCGGTCGATACGCATATTCACCGTATCGCCCGGCGCGTGGGGCTGGTTCCGCCGCACAGCTCGGCGGAGCAGACGCAAAAGCTAATAGAGGCGATGGTCGAGCCGGAACGGTATTATCCGTTACACATTATGCTCATTCAGCACGGGCGCGAGATCTGCATAGCGCGCGATCCGCGCTGTCACATCTGCCCGCTGCAGGCCCACTGCGACTATTATCAAGGTCTCGGTTATTAGGACAAACTGATCATGAGCGAGCAGGCGGAGACATTACAGCAAGAACGACTTGCCGCCCTTTATGCGCTCAGCGCGCAGCTGGGCATGACGCTGGACCTGCCCTTGCTATTGAACCAGGTCATGGATGCGCTCGTCCAGCTTACGAGTGCGGAACGGGCCTTCGTCGTGCTCGTCGATCCTCTGGGCGGCGGGCTGGAAACGGTCGTCGCGCGCAGCGTCGATCAGGAGACGATTGGGGACGCCCTGCCCCAGTTCAGCCACACTATCGTCGAGCACGTCATCAAGAAGGGCGAGCCGGTACTGACTGGCGATGCCCAGGAAGATGAGCGCTTTGCCACCGGGGAGAGCGTCGGCTCCCTCAGCCTGCGTTCGATCATGTGTGCTCCGCTGCGCGCGCGCGGAAAGGTTGTCGGCGCCGTTATTGTCGACAACCGGCTGAAGGTGGGCGCCTTCACGCGCGAGGATCTGCAGCTGCTCATCGCTTTCGGCACCCAGGCAGCCATCGCCATCGAAAACGCCCGCCTCTTCCAGCAGACAGACGAGGCGCTGGCCCGCCGCGTGGACGAGCTGACCCTCTTTCAGCGTATTGACCTCCAGCTCAACCGCTCTCTCGACCTGGGCGAAGTCCTCGATCTGGCGCTGGAATGGGCCATCGCCCTGACCGGGGCGGATGGCGGTTCCATTGGCCTGCTGCAGCCGGGCGGCGCCGGTCAGGACTGTCCGTCGCTGCAGCTCTACGCCTTGCGCGGCAGCGCGCTTCCAGGGCCAGAGTACAGCCTGCCCGTGACCCATCCGGTGCTGTCGGCAGTGGCCGAACACGGCGGCTCGGTGCTCACTCACGACGTGACGGTATCATCCGCCATCGACGGCAGCCCGGCGGCGACGCAGCTTGCCGTGGCCATTCGCAGCGACGGCGCGCCCCTGGGCCTGATTACGCTGGAGAGCCAGCACGACCACGCTTTTACGGAGGAGGACATCCTCTTTGCCGAGCGCCTGGCCGACCGCGCCGCCGTGGCGATTGCCAAAGCCCGGCTATACGAGCAGGTGCTGCAGGCTAATCGGGCAAAGAGCGAGTTCATCTCCCTGGTCACACACGAGCTGCGCATTCCGATGACGTCGATTCGCGGTTACGCTGATCTGCTGCTGGCGGAATTGGCGGGCCCGCTCAGCGACTCCCAGAAGCAGTTCCTGAAGACCATCCGGCGCAACCTCGATCGTATGGCCGTGCTGGTCGGCGACCTCGCAGACATTAACCGGATGGAGAGCGGGCGGATGACCTTTGAGCTGGGCGAGTTCGACCTCAACCAGCTGGTCGAAGAAGTGGCCCGTGATCTGGCCGATGCCCTGGACGCGCGGCAGCAGACGCTGACCCTGGCGCTGGCTCCCCTGCTGCCCGCCGCCTACGCCGACCGGACGCGGATTGTTCAGGTATTGGAGAACCTGCTCGACAATGCCCACAAATACACGCCCGAAGGCGGCGCAATCACCGTCTGGACGCAACGCGTGGGCGACAGGCTGGAGGTGGCCGTCAGCGATAACGGCATCGGCATCTCGCCGGAGGACCAGGCCCGCCTTTTCACGCAGTTCTTCCGCTCTGACCACGATGCTGTGCGGGCCCAGAACGGCTGGGGGCTGGGCCTGTCGATTGCCCGGAAGCTGGTCGAAGCGCAGGGCGGGCAGATCGAGTTTAACAGTGTACTCGGCGAGGGCAGCACCTTTTCCTTTACGGTGCCCCTGGTCGAAGGAGCGTCCGATGACCGGTGAACAGAGCGACCGGGAGGGCGGAGAGGAGCCGGTAGCCTACAAGCTGCTGCTGAGCTACGAGGTCAGCGCCGAGCACATGCAGGAATATTACCAGTTCATGCTCGGCCGCTACGTGCCGATGGTCCAGGGTATGGGGCTGGAGATGAGCGAAGCGTGGCACACGGCATACGGCGACCAGCCGAACCGGCTCGTCGGCTTCGTGACCCGCGAGCTGGCGACCATCGAGAAGGTGCTGGACTCCAGTACCTGGGAGTCGCTGAACGAGGAGCTACAGCAGTTCGTTACCAGTTTCAGCTACAAGATCGTCCCCTACCGCGAGGGTTTCCAGTTGTAGTCCTTGGGGCTACAATGGGCCTATGAAGCTGTTTCAGCAGGCTCGTGAGCCACAGATAGAGCAGGACGCCCCCCTTGCCTACCGGATGCGGCCTCGCACCCTGGACGAGTTCGTCGGTCAGGAGCAGATCGTCGGTCCGGGCCGCCTGCTGCGCCGGGCCATCCAGGCCGACCAGCTCTCCTCGCTCATTTTCTACGGGCCGCCCGGCACCGGCAAGACGACGCTGGCGATGGTCATCGCCAACACCACCCAGAGCCACTTCATCACCATCAACGCCGTGCTGGCAGGAGTCAAGGAGATCCGCGAAGCGATTGCCGAGGCCGAGGAGCGCCGTAACCTCTACAACCAGCGCACGACGCTCTTTGTAGACGAGGTCCATCGCTGGAACAAGGCCCAGCAGGATGCGCTGCTGCCCCACGTCGAGCGCGGCACGATCATCCTCATCGGCGCCACGACTGAAAACCCCTACTTTGAAGTCAACCGCGCACTGGTCAGCCGCAGCCGCATCTTCCAGCTAAAGCCGTTAAGCAACGACGATTTGCGCGAGATTGCCCGGCAGGCGCTGCGCGATCCTGAACGGGGTTACGGGGGGCTGAACGTGGAGCTTTCCGAAGAGGCGCTCGACCATCTGGTAAACGTCGCCAACGGCGATGCGCGGGGCGTGCTCAACGCGCTGGAGCTGGCGGTGGAGACGACGCCGCCCAATGAAGAGGGCGTCATCGTCGTCGATCTCGCCGTCGCCGAGGAATCGATCCAGCGGCGCGCCGTGCTCTACGACAAGGACGGCGACGTTCACTACGACACCATCTCCGCTTTCATCAAGAGCCTGCGCGGCTCCGACCCGGACGCCGCTCTTTACTGGCTGGCGAAAATGGTCTATGCGGGTGAAGATCCCCGCTTCATCTTCCGGCGCATGACTATCCTCGCCGGAGAAGATGTCGGGCTGGCCGATCCGAATGCGATTAACGTGGTCGTGAGCTGCTGGGAAGCGTTCGAGCGCATCGGCATGCCCGAAGGCTCCTTCCAGCTGGCCGAAGCAGCCCTCTATCTGGCGACCTGCCCCAAGTCGAACTCCACGCTGGCCTTTTTTGACGCCATGAAGGTGGTGGAAGAGGAGCGCGAGGCCGAGGTGCCGACCCATCTGCGCGACGCTAACCGCGACAAAGAGGGGTTCGGCCACGGAAAGGGCTATCTTTACCCGCACGCCTTCCGCGACCACTGGGTGGCGCAGCAGTATTTGCCCGGCGCCCTGCAGGGCAAGCTCTTTTACCAGCCCAGCGACCAGGGTTACGAGCGGGCGATTGGCGACCAGGTGGCCCGGCGGCGCGAGGCCCAGCTGGCGGCGATGATCGAGGCCGGGCGGGAGCAGGAGCCGGAGGCGCTGACCACCAGTCCGCGCAATCGCCAGCGCGACGCCTGGCTGCAGCGGGCCGTGAGTAACGCCGGGCGCAACCTGGCCCACGTCCGCGAGCGCCTTTTTGCCCTGGCCGAAGTGCAGCGCCACCATCTGCTCCTCGTGCTGGGCGCCAGCACCGGCTTGCTGACCTGGGAGGCGTTGCGTCAGGCTCCCGAAGGAGGCGTCTGGGCGCTGGCGACCGATCCCGAGGAGGGCGAGCTGCTGCGCCAGCAGGCCGACGCGCTGCCGGCGCTGGAACGCCCGACCGTCGTTCTTGGCGCCCTGGACGAACTGGACTATCTCCTGCGGCTGCGTGGCGAAGAGGACGTGCGCTTTGACCGCGTGCTCGCCCGCAACCCGTTCAGCCAGGCCGAGCCGCCCTGGGCACAGCTCGCCGGGCAGGTCAGGGCGGTGCTGCTCCCGGAGGGGCGCTTCTGCTTCGCCCAGATTGTGCCCCGGCGGGGCCAGCGGCTCTACGCCCTGGTCGATTGGGAGGATGCCGATCCCGATCTGGTCGAGCGGGTGCAGGCTGCAGAAGAGGCGATCTACCACGATTCCGACGACCCGCTCGTCAACTGGGACGTCGCCGATCTAGAAAGCGCGCTGCGCGCCGGCGGTCTGGAGCCGCAGCAGGTCCACGTGGAACGGCATGAAGAGCAGCGCCAGCTGACCGCCGACCACCTGGGACGCTGGTTCGAGGTAGAGCAAGGCAGGGCGGCGCGCCCCAGTTACGCCGCACGGCTGCAGGCAGGTGGCGTAACAAGCGCCGAGCTGCAGGAAGTTGCCGCCCGCTACCGGAGCCAGCTCCAGGATGTGACCGTGCCCTGGTCCAGCGCTATTGTCTACGTTGTGGCGGCGCCGGCAGAGCGCCCGGACGGAGAGCGGGATGACGCCAAGTCCTGATAGAGCGCCCGGTGAGATGCGTCCGGTTTCCTTCGATCTGCACTTCACGCGCTGGGCCGAAGGCTCTGTGTTATGTAAATTCGGCCACACGCACGTGCTCTGCAATGTGACGATAGACGACGAGTTGCCCCGCTGGCTGCAAGGCCGGATACCGCCGCAGGGCTGGCTTACCGCCGAATACGCGATGCTGCCGCGCAGCACGCACCAGCGGCGCACGGAAGGGATTTTCCCCGGCGGGCGCGTGCAGGAAATCTCCCGCCTGATCGGGCGCAGCCTGCGTATGGCCCTGGACCTGCAGCAGCTCGGCGAGCGGCAGCTTATCGTGGACTGTACGGTGCTGCAGGCCGACGGCGGGACGCGCACCGCGGCGATCACGGGCGGATGGGTCGCCGTCGCACTCGCCCTGCGGCCCCTGATCGCCAATGGAACAGTGCCGGGCGCTGTGATGCGCCATCAGATTGCCGCCGTCAGCGTCGGCCTGGTCGACGGGCAGCCTGTCCTCGACCTCGATTATGACGCCGACTCCCGCGCCGAGGTTGATCTGAACGTGGTTATGACGGCGACAGGGGAGCTGGTCGAGCTGCAGGGAACCGGCGAGCGCGCCCCGTTCGGCCGCCCGGCGCTGGACGAGTTGCTGGATCTCGCCCGCACGGGCATCGATCGCCTCGTCGCCCTGCAGCGCGCTGCACTGGAGAGAGTTGAATCAGGAAGAGTAGATTGAGCGAGCATCTTGACTTCACCGCCGACGCAGAGAACCTGTTTGAGCAGCTTGTGGATTGGCGGCGCGACTTCCACCAGCATCCGGAGCTGGGCTTTGAAGAGACGCGCACGGGCCGGATCGTCGCTGCCCACCTGCAGGAGCTGGGTATGGAGGTCCAGGCTGGCGTGGGGCAGACGGGGGTCGTCGCCACCCTGGAGGGGCCGGAGCCAGGACCGACTGTCATGCTCCGCTTCGACATGGACGCTCTGCCCATCGAAGAGGCTAACGAGCTTCCCTACCGCTCGCGCTATCCCGGCCGGATGCACGCCTGTGGTCACGACGGTCACATGGCGATTGGCCTCGGCGTCGCCACGCTGATGGCCCGCCACCAGCAGCGGCTGGCCGGCCGGATCAAATTTGTCTTCCAGCCCGCTGAGGAAGGGCTGGGTGGGGCGTTTGCCATGATTGCCGACGGGGTGCTGGAGAATCCCCGGCCGGACGTGGCCCTGGCGCTGCACCTCTGGAATCACATTCCCTACGGGCAGGTGCGCGTCACGGCCGGGCCGACCATGGCTTCGTCCAGCATCTTCAGCCTGACCGTGCAGGGCAAAGGGGGCCATGGCGCGGCGCCGCATAAGGCGAATGATCCCGTGCTCGCCGCGGCCCATATCGTCGCGGCGCTACAGAGCATTGTCAGCCGCAACATCGACCCGCTGAACAGCGTCGTGGTCACCATCGGCGAGTTCAGCGCGGGTACGACGTTCAACGTCATCCCGGAGACGGCCGTGCTCAAGGGCACCGTGCGCAGCTACGATAGCGAGACACACCGGCTGATCTACCGGCGCATCCTGGAAATGGCCAAGAATATGTCTACTGCCTTTGGCTGCCAGGCCTCGATGGAAACGGTAGCGATTGTCCCGGCTGTCGTCAACGACGAGGCGGTGACCGGCGTCGTGCGGCAGGCAGCAGCAGGCGTTGTCGGCGAAGCCAACGTGTTCGCCGGCCGGGACATGGCTTCGGAGGATATGGGGCACTTCCTC
>JAAYYY010000098.1 GCA_012515125.1 Chloroflexota bacterium | reverse complement strand
GTCGCCGGGGCGGGCGCGCTCGCCGCCCAGCTCGACCCCGGCCGGCACCACGCCGACGCCGCTGGTGTTGATGTACAGCCCGTCGGCCTTGCCCTTTTCCACGACCTTGGTGTCGCCGGCGACGATGACGACACCCGCTTCGGCGGCGGCGGCCTGCATGGAGGCGACGACGCGGGCGAGGGTCTGCTGGGGCAGCCCTTCTTCGAGGATGAAGCCGGCGGTCAGGTAGCGCGGCTCGGCGCCCATCACGGCCACGTCGTTGACCGTGCCGCAGACGGCCAGCCGGCCGATGTCGCCGCCGGGAAAAAAGAGCGGGGTGACGACGTGGCTGTCGGTGCTGATCGCCAGGCGGGCGCCCGGTGCGGCCTGGACGACGCCGGCGTCGTTGGCGGCGCGCAGCACGTCGTTGTCGAAGGGCGGAAGGAAGATGCGGCCGATCAGCTCGTGGGACATCTTACCGCCGCTGCCGTGGCCCATGACGATCTGCTCGTCGTGCCCCAGCGGCAGCGGGCAGACGGCTCCTTCCATGAATACAGGCTCTTCGCGCTTATCGCTCATCGGTCTCTTCCTGTCCCTGTCGCCCGCTTTTCTCGGCAATAATCCAGGCGACGAACCGGTCGTCTGTGGTCACGCGCGTGTGCAGGCCCAACGCCGCCAGCTCCCGGCCGATCTCGTGGGGGTAGAGGAAGCGGCTGCGCATCAGCATCAGCTTTTCGCCCAGCGCCACGAGCTTGACCGGCAGCCGCCGGAGGTCCGGCTCCTCGACGACGAGGCGACCGCCGGGCCGCAGGACGCGGGCCATCTCGCGCAGGGCCTGGCGCTGGTGGGCAAAATGGTGCAGCGCATCGACGGCGAGCACGCGCTCAAAACTACCGGAAGCGAAGGGCAGCCGCTCGGCCTGGGCGACGGCCGGGCAGCACAGCTCCTTTGCCTGCGCCTGGTGCAGCATGGCGGCCGTCTCGTCCACAAGCACCACCTGATCGGCGTGGGGCGCGAGCCGACCGGTGACCCGGCCGGTGCCGCCGCCAATGTCGAGCAGCCGGCCGGCTACCGGCAGCGCCAGATTTTCCAGCAGCCGCTCGGGATCAGGCGGCGGGAAAAAACGGTCGTAGAGCGGGGCTATCAGCCGGAAATGGTCGAACATGGCGCTCCTTATGCCCGCTCCAGCAGCAGATCGCCGCGATAGCGGTAGTAGGCGGCACAGGCCCCTTCGCTGCTGACCATCGTCGCGCCCAGCGGCTGTTCGGGCGTGCACAGCGTGCCGAACGCCGGGCAGTCGATGGGCTTCTTCAGCCCCTGGAGGATCTCCCCGGCAATACAGAGCGGCGACTCCTCGGTGTGGATCTCCTCCAGGGAAAAGCGCCGCTCGGCGTCAAAGGCGGCGAACTCCTCGCGCAGCCCCCAGCCGCTGTCGGGAATCTCGCCAATGCCGCGCCACTTGCGGTCGCGCACGGTGAAGACGCGGCTGATGACGTCCTGCGCCGCCCGGTTGCCTTCCAGGGTGACGGCGCGGCCGTAGGCGTTGACGACGCCGGTCTGGCCCGCCTCCAGCAGGCGCACGAGGCTGAGGATGCCCTGCGCCAGATCGAGCGGCTCGAAGCCGGTAACGACAATGGGCACGCCGTACTGCGCGGCGATGGGCGGGTATTCCCAGTAGCCCATCACGCTGCAGACGTGCCCGGCGGCGAGGAAGCCCTGCACGCGGTTGTGCGGGCTGCCCAGAATGGCGTGCATGGCCGGCGGCACGCAGACGTGGCTGACGAGGATGCTGAAATTGTCGAGCCCGAGAGCCTGGGCCTGCAGCACGCTCATAGCGTTCGCCGGGGCGGTGGTCTCGAAGCCGATGGCGAAGAAGACGATCTGCTTCTGCGGGTTCTCCTGGGCGATCTTCACGGCATCCAGGGGCGAGTAGACGACGCGGACGTCGCCGCCCGCCGCGCGCACGGCGAAGAGGTCGCGCCCTGTGCCGGGCACGCGCAGCATGTCGCCGTAGCTGGTGAAAATGACGTCCGGCCGGCTGGCAATCGCCAGGGCGCGGTCGATCTGCTCCAGCGGCGTGACACAGACCGGGCAGCCGGGGCCGTGAACCAGCTCAATCTGCTCCGGCAGAAGCTGGTCGAGGCCGTGGCGGACAATGCTGTGGGTCTGCCCGCCGCAAATCTCCATGAGCACCCAGGGCCGGGTGACGGTGCGCTCGATTTCGCGCAGCGTCGCCTGGACGAGTTTGGCGTCACGATATTCGGTCAGGTATTTCATCGGTTAACCCTTTGAGACCTGACAGGTATTGGAAACCTGTCAGGTCCGGCCCGCCGGCCCAATCTCCTCTTCCAGATCGGCTATCTGCCGGAGCAGAGCGAGCGTTTCCTGGGCTTCAGACTCGCTGATCTGGCTGATGGCAAAGCCGACGTGGATGAGCACGTAGTCGCCTACGGTTGCATTGGGCACGTAGGCCAGGCAGGCCTCGCGCAGCGTGCCGCCGAAGTCGATCTTGCCCATACGCAGGCCATCTTTTTCGTAAGTCTCACTGATCCGGCCAGGGATACCCAGGCACATTAGCGTTTCTCCTTGTTGTTCAGATGCCAGCCCAAAATCGCCGCCTGGCCCAGCGCCAGCCCGCCGTCGTTGGCGGGCACGCGGCGGTGGACGTAGACGGTGAAGCCGCAGGCGGCGAGCAGGGGCAGCGTGCGCCGCAGCAACGTCATGTTCTGCCAGACGCCGCCGCTGAGGGCGACGGCGTTGAGGCCGCTGCGCTCCCGCAAGTCGCAGCAGACCGCCGCGACCATTTGCGCCACGCCGTTGTGGAAGCGGGCGGCGATGACCGGCAGCGATGTGCCGGCGCGCACGTCTTCGGCGACGGCAGCGATTGCCGGGACGGGATCGACGATAGAGCCGTTCAGAGCGAACGGGTAAGAGCCGCTTTCCTGCGGATCGACCAGCGCTTCCAGCTCGACGGCAGCCTGCGCCTCGTAGTTGACGGTCTGGCGCACGCCGGCCAGCGCCGCCACGGCATCAAAGAGCCGGCCCATGCTCGAAGTTGGCGGCGCGTTCACGCCGCTCTGGAGCTGGTGGGCCAGGGCGTCCAGGGCGTAGGGGGCCAGCGACGCGCCATAAGCCACGGGCGGCAGGGTCGCATCCCAGCCGGCGTCCGCCGCCTGCAGCCAGGCCAGGGCGATGCGCCAGGGCTCCTTCACCGCCCTGTCGCCGCCGGGCAGGGGGATGTAAGCCAGGTGCGCCGCGCGCCGGAAGCCGCCGTAGCCGGCAATCAGGAACTCGCCGCCCCAGATGGTGGGCGCGCCCGTCGTTTCGTCCGGGCCATAGCCGGTGCCGTCGAAGCTGACGCCGATGATGGGCTCGTCGCCCGGCAGGCCGTGTTCGGCCATGCAGGCGGCAATGTGGGCGTGGTGGTGCTGGACGCCAATCGCCGGGAGCCCTTCCCGCTGCGCCCGCTCCAGAGCGTAGCGCGTCGCCAGATAGTTGGGGTGCAGGTCGTAGGCGAGGGCCTGCGGCGTGACGTGGAAGAGACGCTCGAAATGGGCGATGCTGTCCTCGAAGCTGCGCAGCGTCTCGTAGTTTTCCAGGTCGCCGATGTGGTGGCTGAGGAAGGCGTAGCGGTCGCGCGCCAGACAGAAGGTGTTCTTCAGCTCGGCGCCCGTGGCGAGTAGCGGCGGCACGTCCCAGGGCAGGGGCAGCGAGCCGGGCGCGTAGCCCCGCGAGCGGCGCAGGAAGGCAGGCGCTCCGCTCTCCAGCTCCCGGACCACACTATCGTCGCAGCGCACGTAAATGTCGCGGTCGTGCATGAGGAAGGCGTCGGCCAGCCGCGCCAGCCGCTCGCGCGCGTCCTCGTTGGTATAGGCAATCGGCTCTTCGCTGAGGTTGCCGCTGGTCATCACCAGCGCCTCGGG
>JAAYYY010000696.1 GCA_012515125.1 Chloroflexota bacterium | reverse complement strand
GCCGAGGGCCACAAAGTCGCCGACGTCGTCGCCATTCTGGGCAGCATCGATATCGTCCTTGGCGAAGTAGATAGATAGGAGACAAGATGTACGGACTTGGCATCGTCAAAGGGATGGCCGTCACCTTGAAGCATATGATCGAAACCTATCTGGACGACATCCGTTGGATCGGCCGCGGCGGTCGTTACTGGAACCCGGATGCCCTGGAAGTGCGGCAGAACATACTCGGCAGCCGGGGTGCGGTGACGATTAACTATCCAGAAGAGAAACTGCCCGTTCCCGAGCGCTTCCGCTTCGTGCCCTTCCTGGTGACCGACGATCCCCCGCCCGGTCAGAGCTGGGGCCACGACTGGTGTACCTCCTGTGGCATCTGCGCCAAGGTCTGCCCGCCGCAGTGCATATGGATCGAACGCGGCAAGCAGCCCAACGGCCGGCCGAAGCCGGAGCCAGAGCAATTCTGGATCGACATCGACATCTGCATGAACTGCGGCTTCTGCGCCGAGTTCTGCCCGTTCGACGCGATCAAGATGGACCACGACTATGAGCTGGCCAGCTACGACCGCAGCGCGGCGCACATCCACGACAAGGCGCGCCTGAGCAAGCCGCTCAGCTACTGGCGCGAAATCGCCCCTCGCAAGGCGGCTGCCGAGGCCGCGGCCCGCGAGATGGCAGAGGCCTCCAAGGGCAAGCGCCGCTCCAAGGACGACGGGGCCGACCAGCCGACGCTGCCGGAAGAACATTTGCAGCAGCTCTATTATCGCGGCAGCGGTTATTGAATTGAGACGCAACTATCAGGAGCCGGGTGGCTGGTCCGCCACTAGCGGACTGCCCATCCGGCCCTTTTTTGTAGGATAAGATGTTAGGAAAAAAGAACGAGAATCAAGTGACAGAAGAGGCGGTACGCGCTGCGCTGTCAACGGTCATCGAGCCGGAGCTGCACCGCGACCTCATATCGCTCAATATGATCCGCGATCTGCAGATCGACGGTAATGACGTATCCTTCACGATCATGCTCACCACGCCGGCCTGCCCGTTGCGCGGCAAGATGGAGCAGGATTCGCGGGCTGCTCTGGACCAGGTGCCCGGCATCGGCAGCGTGAGCATCAACTGGTCCTCCAACGTGCCGCAGGACCAGCGCATCAGCCAGCAACTGGGGCAGCAGTTCCGCAACACCATCGCCGTGACGAGCGGCAAGGGCGGCGTCGGCAAGACGACTGTGTCCGTGAATCTGGCAATCTCCCTGGCGCAGGAAGGGGCGCGCGTCGGTCTGCTCGACGCCGACATTCTCGGGCCGAACGTGCCGATGATGATGGGCGTCGACCAGATGCCTGCGCCGCGCGAGCGTAAGATGGTGCCCGCCGAGGCCTTCGGCGTGCGCTTCATCAGCATGGGCTTCATCGTGCCGCCCGACCAGCCGCTGGTCTGGCGCGGCCCGATGCTGCACAGCGCCATCCGGCAGCTTCTCCAGGACGTACACTGGGGCGAGCTGGACTATCTGGTGGTAGACCTGCCGCCGGGCACGGGCGACGCTCAACTATCGCTGGCCCAGGCGCTGCCGCTGACGGGAGCGATCGTCGTCACGCAGCCAATGGAAGTGGCGGTGATGGATGCCCTGCGCGGCTTGAAGATGTTTGAGAAGCTGGAAGTGCCGATCATCGGCATCGTCGAGAACATGAGCGGCGACTTCTTCGGCACGGGCGCCGGCGAGCGGCTGGCCAACGAGCAGGGCGTCGCCTTCCTGGGCTCGGTCCCGCTCGACGCCGACGTGCGCAGGGGCGGCGACGCCGGCGAGCCGATTGTCGTCCGCCACGCCGGGTCGCTGGCTGCGGCGGCGTTCCGCGAGCTTAGCCAGAAGGTGGCGGCAAGGGTGAGCGTGATTACTCTGGGCAACAAGCAAAACGTAATCCCCATCCAGATGATCAACTGAATCCAGACAGCCAATGAGCGCCGGACCAGAGGCAGGTTTCCAGCCGGCCTCTGGTTGGTCTTCCGTCGCTATCGGAGTGGGAGTTCCACAGGCTTGCCGGAGACCATGCCCGGCGCTACACTTAAAATCGGTTATGGAACAACCCTAGACTGACATTTCTGGCCCGACCCTGGTCGCCAATGGGGAGTGGGGACAGGCCATTGAGCGGAGCGTTCATGATTAACGCAGTTGGCGTACGATTCCAGAGGCTGGGCAAGCTTTACCACTTTGATGCCGGCCCAAACGGCGACATTCAGCCTGGCGATCATGTCATTGTGGAGACGAAGCGCGGGCGGCAGCTCGGGCAGGTCATCGCCCACATCAAACCAGACGAGGTTTTTGACGCGCAGGGGCTGCGGCCCATCGAGCGGCGCGCCACGCCACGGGACCTTGTGCTGCAGCAGCTCTGGCAGGAGAAAGAGCTTGGAGCGCTGATCACCTGCCGGGAGCGGGCCAGCGAGCTGCAGATTCAGGACGTTAAGTTCGTCAAGGCCGAGTACAGCTACGACGGTTCCTGGCTGATCTTCTACTACAGCACAGAAAACAAGAAAATCAACCTCAACCGCCTCCGCGCGGATTTGCGGCGCAGGTTCCGCACCCAGATCGAGATGCAGCTCATCGGCCCGCGCGATGTAGCCAAGATGATGGGTGGGCATGGCGCCTGTGGCGGGCCGCGTTGCTGTTCGACTTTCCTCACCGAGTTCAGCCCGATCAGCATCAAGATGGCCAAAGAGCAGGGCATTTCGCTCAACCCGCAGGAGATCACGGGCATGTGCGGGCGGCTGCGTTGCTGCCTGATCTACGAGTACGAGCAGTACGTGGAGGCCAAGAAGCAGCTCCCCAAGCGTGGCAAGGTCATCGGCACGCCGTGGGGCGAGGGTCGCGTGCGCGACGTGCTGGCCATGCGCGATGCGGTCATTGTGGAGCTGGCCGATGGCGAGCGGCGCGAGGTCAGCCGGGAACAGATAGAGCCGCTGGAAGAGCTGGAAGCGTTCAAGAAGAAGGCCGAAGAGGGCTGCAGCAAGCACGAGGAAGGCGGCTGCGACTGCGGCGCCAGGTAGCTCTGAAGACGGATCGCGGCCATCCCTGGCCGCTCGTGCGAGCAGGGATGCTCGCGATCCTTTCTTTGTCAGGTTGCTTGCAGACCCGGGAGAAGAACTCTGGAGTGCCGGGCTCCGGGCGGCTATAATCCCCCGGAGCCTTTTTTGTTGGAGGTACGCTTTGGCCGTTAATCAACTGACCCCAGACCGGGCGTGGGAGATCGTCTGTGAGTTCGTTCAGGACGAGAACCTGCGCCGCCACATGTGGGCGGTGGGCGCTGCCATGCGCGCGTATGCCGGCCGGCTCGGCGAGGACCCCGACCGCTGGCAGGCCATTGGTCTGTTGCATGACTTCGACTGGGAGATCCATCCCGACCTCGACAGCCATCCGGCTGCCGGCGCACCGCTTCTGCGCGAGCGCGGCGTGGACGAGGACGCCATCCGTACCATCCTCTCCCATTACACCGAGGGGACCGGCGTCGAGCGCGAGCAGCCGGTCGATTTTGCGTTGCTGGCCTGTGACGAGATCACCGGGCTGATTACGGCCGTGGCCCTCGTTCGCCCCTCGCGTGACGTGCGCGACGT
>JAAYYY010000695.1 GCA_012515125.1 Chloroflexota bacterium | reverse complement strand
TCTCGGCGTGGCTGGACATCGGCGACATAGCCGGGCGGATCCTGCAGATCATCACGCCCGTGCTCATCTTTGGCGCCGGCATCGTCGTGGCGGAAATCGTGCGCAGGCGGCGCGAAACCGTCTCCACTGCCCTCTATTACCTGGCTATTGGGGGCGTGGACGCGCTCCTCACGCTGCTCGTCTATGGCGTGAACTTCAGCGGCGTCTTCTAGCCAGAGGCGGCCTCGGACGCCAACAGGGCCTGGATAGGGTAGTCGGTGTGAAGTTTGGCTGCAGATCCGAGCTCAGTCTCATTCCCTTTCGCGGTAGCGGCTGCTGCGCTCTACACCATACTTGCACAGGATCCGCAGACGAATACCAGCCGAGTATCCCGGACGCGGTGCAAAAAGCGTCCGCGCTACTGCTGCGAAGTTAAGCTCAGGATCGGTTGCGACCATCTCGGCAGCGACGTCGGCTTCTATCCAGCCCAACTGGCCAGTGCGCTCCTGGCCACCGACCTTCCACTTACCGATGACCTTGATGGCGTTAGGGTCGTATTTGTTATCTGGGTCGCGCTCCAGGATGATTGCCCGGTTATCGTCGTTGCCGTTCAGGATAAAGCTGTTTGTGGTTTCAGCATACTCGGCCTGAGTTACACCAGCCACTTTTACGTCATCCAGCCAGATTTTGTTGAAGCCAGGAACGCTGAACTGCTTTGTGCGGATAACGTGGTCAGATTTCCGCTTCGAATGCTGTGTGTCTACGACTATCCGCGCAGTGGCGCTGGCACTGCCCCCACTGCGCGAGAGGCTAGTTTCCGCTTTGTTACCCCTCAGCCACAAGTCGACCATGATGGCCACAGCGATGGTGGCTACACCCGCAACGACCAACCACCCAGTGCCAGACGCAAGGCCAGCAAGCGCAGCCAGACCACCTATACCATAGGTTGCGATGCGCATGTTCATTGATGTTTGCCCCCTTGTTTGTACTTCTCGACCCGAATACCACCTAGAACGACTTCTAATCAGCACCGATGAACAAGCATATGCCAAAGGGCTGACTAGTTGCCGTCCTTTGCATCAGTGTGCCACCCTAGCGGCAGGGTAAAAGGCATAATACCCTTGCTGCTTCGGATAGCTGCCAGTAAACGGATCGACGATCAGTGGCTAACGGCCGGCTCTAATGTGTTGGCGTATTCGATCCAGCCGCGTACCTCAGGCAGCGATGGCGGGCGGCGCACCAGGCGTTTTTCCTCGTTGACGGCGAGCATCGTCTGATGCAGATTCTCCGCCTTGCGGCGGCGCAGCTCCTTCACGGTATCGACCCCGGACGCTTCGAGAAGATCGCTGTACTCCTCGCCGATGCCTTTGACGCGCATCAAGTCGGCCCGGTTCACCCAGTTCAGAATGGACGCCGCGCTAATGCCTGTGGCTTCGGCCAGTTGGCGCCGGCCGGCGGCAGTGCCGCCCTTGCTCAGCAGCGCCTCGGTGGTGGTGATGCCTTGCTCGCGAAGCTTGCCCGCATTGACCGGACCAATTCCCTCAATAGCCAGTATCTTCACTTTGCCCTCCTGTAGCTTTCTCGCTTGACTGGAAACAATGTGATCTGTTCTGCACGTACTGCAAACGCCCGCCCACCCTTATCATAAGCGAAGAACGGCTGAAGTTCAATCGGGTCAGTAGTTGATTTCGCGCCCCAGGGTCATCAGTGCCAGGGTCGCCGCCCTGCCCACCGCTTCAAGCCTGTCCGCGCTGATCGCTTCGACGGTGTCGGCCCCGGTACGCGACGTCGTTTCCCAGCCCAGCCAGCCGATGCCGACTTCCGGCGCGATCTGCCCGCCCGTGAGGTTCCGCTGATCCCTAAAAACCACACTGACGTCTACCGGCGCGCCAAGCCGCGTCGCCGGCGCGTCCATGCGCCGCGCGGCCCGCTCGAATAGCTCGGTCAGGCGCAGGCTGCCGCCGGCGACCACAGCCACCCTCTCGCCGCTACCCGCCCCGGCGCCGCGCAGCTCGACAATCGCCTCGACGGTGTAGGCGCTGGCGAAGCCCAGCCGCGCCGACAGGTAGCGCTCCACGTCGGCCCGGACCCGGTTGCCCTGGTCCCAGCCTTCGCCGG
>JAAYYY010000694.1 GCA_012515125.1 Chloroflexota bacterium | reverse complement strand
GTTTCCCAGCTCTCGCCGCCGTTGCTGCTGCGGGCCATGAAGATACGTTTGCGCGGCCGGTTGTCCCAGGCGACGTAGACGTGTGTCGCCTCATCATCACTCTCGGCGACGATCTGCAGATTGCTTTCAGCAACCTCAACGCCCCGGAAATAGCTGGAGGCATCCAGCAACTCGGCTTCCGACCAGCTGACGCCGCCATCGGCCGAACGCAGATAGTAGATGCCCGCCGGCTGCTCTGTCGTGCCTTCCGCCCGTAGATAGGCCAGATGAATCTGGCCCTCGCCGTCAACGGCGGTATCGACGAGGATGGCACCCTCTGCCAGACTGACAGGCTCCTGCCAGGCATCAGGCTCGGCAATCATCGCCGCCGTTGCCCGGCTCTGCTGCAGCACGCCATCTTCGTCGAACCACAGAGCCTGAATCTGCCCGTCGGCGTCGGCAAAGAGGTGCGGCGCCGTCTCGCTGAAGGGGACAGTCACAGTCACCGGAGCGGTCCACGTCTCGCCATCCCGGCGTGTGTAGGTGAACCCGTTGAAGGCGTCTTCCCAGAGCACGTGCATGGTCTGGGCCACATCGACGATCAACACTGGGCTGCGCGCCCCACCGGACCGGGACAGATTTTCTGGTTCGGTCCAGCGCTCCAGCTCCGTCACGCTCGTTTCCGCAGCTTCCGGGGTCGCCGTCACCACCATCGGCACGGTATTGGTCACCGCCTCGCCGGGCTCTGCTTCGACCGGCTCCAGACATGGCTCCGCCACGACAGGCACCCAATTCTCTGTTGTATCGGGTACGATGCCGCTCAGCGGGGGCGCCGGCATCAGGGTAACACTGCCGACGTTGCCAGCAACGACCACGCCGCCATCCCATACCCAGCCGATCTGGCCGTCGGGAAGCTCAACCGCCCACCAGCGAAAACCGTGGTGGCGGCCGACGAGCGGCAGGACTTCCCCCGCGCGCAGCACCAGCATGATCGGATAATTCGGATCGGGCCCCTCGCGAACGTTGACGGCCGCATTGCGCACGCTCATCACCGGCGGCGCACAGGCATCGTCGGCCGGCTCGGTCTGCAAAACAGCAGACGTCGCCGCGGCATTGCCCGCGACACTCAGCAGGATGGCGAACACAACCAGCAGCGCGAGGGCTACAAAGATCGACGAAGCGCCCGGCGACCAGACTGCGAGACGGCTGCGCCCTGCAGGTTTTGTCACGTAAGTTGTCGGTAGCGGGCGTTGAGACTGTCTCTGCATAATTGAACCTGGAATGGGTTAGTGGGCATCCGTTCCCGGGTTTAGCTGCGGGGCAGCTGAGGGTTCAGAGCAAGCTGGCTATCCAGCTCTTTGGCGGGCGTCACTGCGTTGTTTCTTTCAGGAAGAGCCGTAGCGATGAGCTGCTCGCGCCGGCTCAGCTCTTCGAGCACGCGCAGCAGCACCCAGTTGATCATTAATTGCACGCCCACGAGGATAAACATCGCGCTGCCCAGCAGGTAGAGCCAGAGCCGGCTGATCTCCCAGCCATTGAGGCTGAGAGCAAGGCTGGCAGCGCCCACACCCAGACCCGTCAGCAGAGCCAGCAATCCCAGCCAGCCAAAATGATGTTCGAGCGGCGTCTGGAAGAGCGGCCGGCCCCACAGGCCCTGGCGGATCGGCTGATCATAGAAAAGCGAAACGAGATAGTTGAAGGAAACGCCGAGCGAAAAGACGCTCGTGCCGGTCACACCGGCGACAACGCCCACAAAGAGCGCGGCGACCGCTACCGGTGACAGGGTTGTTTGTCCCTGCAGCCGGGCCACAATCAGCCAGGCCGCGACGACCAGGCTGAAGAAAATGCCGGCCAGCCCCATCAAGCCCAGAATACGCACCGGGTTATAGGTTAGCGCTGTCCAGACCATCGAGCGCAGGAAAAGCGAGCCATCGTGCACGACGCTCAGCTTCGAGCGCCCCAGCCGCTCGCTATAGGGAATGGGCACTTCCGCCACGGCGAGCCCTTCGTGCAGCGCGCGGGTACTCATCACCGGCGTCAGGTTCAGGCCGTCGGGCAGCGGATAGATCCGTTCCAGGATCTCCCGCCGGAACACGCGCATCCCGCTGGCGCTATCGGTCACGCGGCGGTGGGCCAGCAGGCTAAGCAACGTGGCGAAGAACAGGTTACCCACGCGCCGGGTACGCGGCATGCGGCTCTCCGCGCCAGCCATGCGCGAGCCGATGACCAGGTCGGTGCCCTTCAGCGCCTCGCGGCACAGAGCAGGGAAATACTCCGGCGGATAGGTCCCGTCGGCATCCAGGAAGCCGATGAGATCCCCCCTGGCCAGCCCGAAGCCGGTCTTCAGGGCGGCGCCATACCCCTTGTTGCGCTCGTGGCGAACCAGTGTTACGCCGGGGATCTGGCTGGCGATCTCTACTGTGCGGTCGCGGGAGCCATCATCTACGACAAGCAGCTCGAGCGAGCCGATGTTCGCTTCGGCCAATGCAGGGCGAATGGCCAGCACACGTTCCGCGATCTCGGCAATGCCATCTTCTTCATTATAGGCAGGGATGACGATAGATAGGCTGACCATCTTTTGTCTTCTCCAGATAAGGGATAAGGTTTGGAGGGCGTCCTGGTGGCGGAGGCGAGGCAAGCTCCGCCCCCACCGGTATGAAACTGGCGATCAATCAGAATGATGGACGCCCTCCGGAGCAATGGCTACAACAGAGGGTGATTGTCGGGTCCGTCCGCCCGGTCTAGCTCGAGCGGATCCGGCGACCCTTGCCCCGCGTTCGCCGCGGGCGCTTCTGGCCGGTCTGAACTTCCGGCTCTACTTTCTCCAGCGATGCCGCCGCCACACGCAAGCGCATCGAGCGGTTCATCGTCTGCAACAACACATGCACCCACTCCGCAGGCGCCACCGGGCCGTCAAACAGAGCTAACATTTCCTTGAACGGGCCGTCTTTCAGGCGAACGGGCTCGCCCGGCTTGAAGCGTGCCTGTGCGGACTTTCCCCGGTTATTCAGCTCGATCACGCGCTGCTTGAGGGCAGAGATGACGTCCTCTGGAACCGGAATTGGGTATTCCTCGAAGGTGACAAACCGGCGGACCCCTGGCGTCCAGCGCCAATGCTCGGGGTTAGCCGTCATGTAATCGAAATGCACAAACAGATAGCCGGGGAACAGGGCAATCGTGCGGCTCTTGCCAGAGCCATCCTTCTGGCTCATCTCCGGCAGGAAAGTCTCGATTTCTTTCTGCGCCAGTTGATCGGCCACGAACTGCTCGGCCGAGGTGTGGGTATGTAGCACGTACCACTCTTTCATCGCTTACCCCTCTGCCTCGCCAGGCAAAGCGCTCTGCTCGATGGTCACGACCGCGTAATCAGGAGAGCCACCCTTAAAGACAATCTCGATTGTTCCCCGATCTGCATCCCATTCAGCCAGCAGACGCTGGACAAAGGCTGCTTCGTCCTCGCCCTCATGTGCTCGGACGGTATGCGTCGTGCTCGTCGGCACGGCGCGTCCATTCGAGAAGGCAAGCCGCCTGCGGCCATAGTGAATGGTCTGCATGTCGTTACTCATCTCCATGCGTTGGGCGCTCCGCTCACCGGTAAGTGGGGACCGTGAACTGCACCGCGTGGAACTCACACCTGGTCCAGATCAGGATATCAAGGCAACTCTCGGCAGACGGCAGATATAACGGTCCGCACCGCATCCTGCATGTCAGCAAACAGTCACTGAAATCTAAATTGTTGGGTCTTGGGGGACCCTTTTCCTAATCACACAGCACGTTTAGTGCCACGACTCATCCGCCAGGCACAGAGCTGACGTTATGGATTCTTGCCATTATAGGCAGTGATTCTTACGAAAAGTATTTCAATTTCTTACAGTACGTTCTATGAGCCGCCACGCCAACCCTCAGATGGGCCTGCTGCCCGCCGGCCTCATAGGGCTGGCAGCAGGCGCCGGCCAGCCCATTCTCCACTCCGTTCTGCCGGCTTCAGCCGGTCTGCTTACGCTTACTGGGTTCCTGTCAATTCCGCTTCCGGTGGAACAGAAGATGCCGTCGTGCGCCAGCGCCGGGCATTGACCCCCTTCATTATCTGCGTCGCCTCTTCCGCACGGGCCTCGTCGGCATTCACTAACAGCAGCAAATTCCCAAGCTGCAGGCTGCTGGCATAGCGAAATTCGTCTTCCTGGGCGACGCCCACCCCGATGATAGCGCCGAATAACGCCCCGATTAAGAATCCGGCCAGAAGACCCACGAGAACCGTCGTCAGCGTAGACATGAGCGGCCCCATGTCGGCCAGCGGGCCCACCGGAGCAAACAGGGTACTGATCGCGGCGACGAGACCGATGAGCAGACCGCCTAGGCTGCCGAGCGCGCCGCCGGCTGCGGCGCTTTCAATTTCTGTGCGGTCGTCGCCCTGCCCCTCATAGACCATGACAGCCTCCGCCAGGGGCACTCGCGAGATTCGATCGGCCGGGAAGCCAGCCTGAGCCAGCTCGGCTTCGGCCACCTGCGCATCGGCAGCGCTGTCGAAGAGGCGGACGACGAGCCGCTGACCATCCTTGCCCCGCAGCTCCTGTATGCGCTCCCCAACAGCCTCAATCTCGCGCATCTGTTGCTCGACTACTGCCCGTAGCTCCTCGGGCAAAGACTGTTGCAGCGCCCTCTGGTAGGCGTCGCGCGCGGCCTGTTCACCACGACTTACCTCGTCGAGGACGACGCGCTCCGTATTCGGCTGGCCAATCGTCATCGCCGCCTTGATGTTGATCCAACCCCGGTGCAGCGCCGCCAGCAGACCACTGCCCTCGGCCGGCCTGCCGCCCAGATCGCGCACCATCGCGCTGAGCGTCCGGGCGAACTGCCCACGATGCTGGGCATACCCCTTAAAGATTGCCGACAGACCCCGATTCTTCACGTTTTCCGACGCCAGATTGAACCCTCGCTCGCTGGCGTTGGCGATCCGCAGCAGTCGATTCAGAATCTGTACTGTTTCGGAACGGTTACCAGCCATCGTCCACTCTCCTTTCCTCCCCTGTACAGTCTGGACCTTAATTGCAAGCGTTGGAGGGCGCGCAAGCCGGAAACGGGCTTGACGAAGTGTGGGGATCGACGCAACGGCTCCCTATAAAACATAACACGTAACGAGCAGCCGTCAAGCGTTCCCGCCTCTCTAACGCTTGCTTATCATCTTAAGAGGCCGGTTGGAGTGAGCGGCGTCCCCTCACTCCAACCGATCCCATCTACCTACTGCATCGGCCCGCGGATCTCGCCTCCAGGATTAGCCGTCGTGTGGACGTTCACGTAGGCCTGACCGCTGTTGATTCTCTCCAACAACTCGGCGAAATTGGCCACGCCGTCGGGGCAGGCGTCCGAGGGTTCACGCGGGATGATCTGGGCATTGGTAATGGTCCCTTCCGCCAGGATACCACTGACCGTGACACCGCCGGGAACCGGCCCAAACAGGAAGGCAACCACCGGGCCGTTGACCCCCTCTGCGCCGCAGTGAATGTGCGCCTGGACGATATTCTCGATTTTGCCGACGACGAGTCGATACCTGAGCGCGCTGTCATCCTTGTTCAGGTGGAAAATCGCTTTGCCTATCGCGTCGGTGTCCACAGGCGGAACTTCACCGGCTCCCGTCAGGATGGCCCTGAAACTGCGCCGGCCCGCGCCAGAAACCGTCGTAGACATTAGCAAGACGACAAGCAGCGAAATAGTGAGTGCAAGTAGCAGAGTACGCGATCGTTTCACGTTATCCTCCTAATTGGGACGAGACTCTGTCATAACTCATGGACAGCACGGTGGGAATAATGGCCGGCACCACCTCCTTCCTCGCAATCAGGTGACCATCGGCGGCACTATTCCATTAATACGTCTGAGTACGCCACCCGGATCTGAATTCTCGGCGGAGGACGGTGAAACGTAGACGAGGTTAGCGGCTGTGGTGCGGGTCACCCGCCCTCAATGCGATAGCGTTACAGCGCCGGGTCGGGATCCGTTATCGCGGCGACGTAGCGCTCCGCCGAGCGCTGCACGGCCTCTCGTGCGCCTTCGTGGATTACCCTCGGCGTCCAGGAACCGTAGATGCGGTCGTAGGAGAACGGCTCGACCGCGGCGACGATCCGCCGCACCGCGCCCGGCGGCAGCGGGATCATATTCGGGTAGCTGTACATGAACGTCACGTAGCGCCGGTCGGAGGCCACCATGATCGTATCGCCGGTCAGCAGGGCGCCTCTGCCCCCGGCACCCGCCGCCCAGTGGGCAACTGAGGAGCCCTCGAAATGGCCGCCGGTGTTAATCAGCGTCAGCGGCGCGTCGTGCCCATTGCCAAACAGTGGCAGGGTCTCCCCCTCCCAAAACTCGATGGATGGATCGGGCCGCATCGCCCACTGGCGGTCAGCGGCGTGCATATAGATCGTCGCGTCAAAGGCGTGCGCCCAGTCGACCATCGAGCCCGCCAGATGGGGGTGCGAAAGGGCAATGACGTCCACGCCGCCGAGCGCCTGCAGCGCCGCCACGGTGGGATCGTCTATCAGGCTAATGCAATCCCAGAGTAGATTCCCGTGCGGCGTCTGGACGAGCAGGGCGCGTTGGGCAATACAGAACTCTGGATGGGTGACAATGCCGGTCAGGTTCGGCTCCACCGGCCTGATCACGTTGTGATAATCCTGCTGGAGCTGAGCCATCGTCGTCCACCGCTGGCCGACCGGTCCAATGTACTGCCGTTCATCCTGGCAGATAGGGCAGCCGTCTGGAGGACCCTCTGTCGCCGCATGCTGGACGCCACAGGTAGCACAGATGTAGTTTTCCATCGGTTGTTATTCCTCTTTTCGTTGCGGGTGAGCCTGGATAGTTTCGGCGAGACTATATCATCTTTGCGCAGCGCCGGCCTAGTCAGCTCGCCAGCCGCCCGCGAGCCTGTATCAGTTGGACACGCCGCCCGACCTGCGGCACAATGCAGACCTCGTGCAGACACCTTGGAGTGGCGTCGTCGAGGAGAATGGAAGTTGGCACTGGCACAGCAGAATACAATCACTGATCATAGCAAACAGGACGAGAACCAGCGCGTCGATCTCGCCGTCGTCATTCCCGCACTCCACGAGGCGCAGAACCTTGCGCTGCTGCTGCCGGACCTGCGCGCCGTCCTGGACGCCCTGGCGATCAGCTACCAGATCATCATCGTCGATCGCCGGCCGGATGCGGCCACCCGCGAGCTGGCGGATACCTATCGGGCCGACCTCCTGGACCAGCAGGACCGGGGCTATGGTGCGGCGCTTGCGCTGGCCTTCCGGGCAGCCCGGGCGCGTTACATTCTCACTATGGACGCCGACCTATCGCACCCGCCGCTGTACATCCACGATCTCTGGCGGCAGCGCCATCAGGCCGACGTGATCATCGCCTCCCGCTACGCGCCGGGCGGGCAATACGACATGCCGCTCCTGCGGGCCGCGCTTAGCCGCATCCTCAACCTCTTCTTCAGTCGTGGGCTGGACCTCAAGGTGCGCGATATGTCCAGCGGCTTCCGCCTTTACAACGCCAGGGCGCTCCAGCAGTTGAGGCTGCAGAACCGCCATTTTGACGTTTTGCAGGAGATCCTCGTCAAGGCATACGCGGGCGGCTGGCGCATCGCCGAGGTGCCTTTCAACTATGCCCCTCGCGAACACGGCAGCTCCCACGCGCGCGTGCTCGCCT
>JAAYYY010000097.1 GCA_012515125.1 Chloroflexota bacterium | reverse complement strand
GCGACGAACACGTAGGCCGTGTCCGGGCCGAGCACGATCGCGGCGTCGCCGTGCGTGTCCTGGATCCAGCCGTGCTTGTGCAGCACGGGCGTATCCGGCGGCACCCCGGCCTCGGTGAAGACGTTGATCACGTTGGCGTCCATCGCGTAGAGCATCTGGCGGCACTCGTGCGCGTCGAAGTCGTTGGGATAGCGCTCCATCAGCAGGCCGGTCTCGTTGGCGGCGCACTGGTAGATCCCCGCCAGCAGCCAGCCCAGGTCGCGCGGCAGCATCTGGTTGAAGCGGTCGGGGCGAGCGCTGCTCTGGTCGGCGCCGGTGGTGATCGTGCCCACGTCGATACTAGGCTCGTTTTCGAGGATCACGTACGGGCGCAGGATGAACGTGCCGCGCAGGTCCAGGCTCTGCATGAGGGCCGTCACGCGCTGGGCGCCGCGAAAGGGATCCCCCTCGCCGATCTGGTCCAGGAGCTGGTTGGTGGTGATATTCTCGCTGCACATCATGGTATCGGCCACCAGGAACGCCTCGTCGGCGGTCAGCGACCCGTCGTGACGCTGGAAGTAGGTGACCAGGATCGGGATCTTGGTCAGGCTCATGCCGCTGTAAGCCACGCCGTCGTTGAGCGTGAACGTGTCGCCGGTGGACAGGTCGAGCACGAATACCGATCCGAACTGGTCCGTATAGGGCGCGTAGCCCTGGGCCAGCAGGTACTCGTGCATGGCCTTACCGAGCGATTCGGCCAGCTCGCCCGCCGCGACCGCCGCGCCATTCCACGGCGCGCCGTTGACCGTGACGGTCTGCGGGGTGGGCGTGAGCGTGGGATAGCCGAACTGGATGGCGTTGGTCATCGGCACCTGGCTGAGGTCGCCCGCGATCTCCACGATCTCGCGGTAAATCCAGCCGGTCTCGACCGGGGAATCCGGCAGGACCACGCGCACCCAGGGCACCAGCGAATGCCGCTCCACGACGCGAAAGCTGGCCCCGGCGGGCACCTCGGTGATGGCCGGATATTCCACCCCAGGGCCGAAGCGCACGTTCGCGTCGCCGAGCGTGGTAGCCACGGGCCCGGCGGCGGTCGGCGTGGCGGTGGGCGCCAGCGCGGTCGCGGTGGGCGCCGGTGACGCGCCGCTGGTGGGCGGGCTCGCCGTGGTGGGCGTCCCGACCGGATCGAACCCATCGACCGGCGGCACCCCCGCCAGATCGCCGGTCACGGTGACCAGCTCCGCGTAGACCCAGGCCGCGCCGCCCGTGGTCGCGACGTCCAGGCGCAGCCAGGGCACCAGGCTGTGCCGGGCCAGCACCCGGTAGCGCGTCCCGGCGGCGATCTCGCCCACGACCGGGTACTCGATGCCAGGGCCGCTGCGCAGATTGGCCTGCCCCACCGCCTCTGCGAACACCTCCGGAAGCGGGTCCTGGCCGTGGCCGGTCGGGGCCGCCGCCAGCCAGACCAGCGCCACCGCCAGAACGATCAGGCCTGTTGTTGCAATGTTTCGTCGCATACCGGACACTCCCAAACAAAAAGAGCGACCCGCCCGCAGCCGTGGATCGCCCCCCGTGATGTCGCCAGAGTGAGCGTGGAGGGACTCGAACCCCCAACCAATGGCTTAAAAGGCCACTGCTCTACCATTGAGCTACACGCCCTAACGCCGCTAGTATAGCACAAACCGGGTGCATTTCAACGGCAGACTTGTCGAGCGAGGCCCACGCGATACTTTATACAGTTTGCACATACTATGAATTTTACAAGAAATCGGCAGACCGGTGTATTATATTAACCATACCAGATCACCTGGTTTGTCACCGATTCAGTAAAGCCATTGTTGCGTCCGCGTCAAAGAACTATAGTGAGGAGAATAGAATCGATGTTTAAGAAAAAACGTCTGATCGGGCTATTCCTGGTATTAGCCCTGATCGCTGTAATGGCTTTGTCTGCCTGCGGCGACGATGACGACAAGGAGGAACAGGAACCTACATCCCCACCTACCGTCGCCGCCACTGAAGAACCGACCGAGGAGCCCACTCCGGAACCCACCGAGGAGGTGACGGAGGAGCCAACTGCAGAGCCAACGCCCGAACCTACGGAAGAACCCACCGAAGAGGCGATGGCTGAGCCAACCGAGGAAGTTGCTGCTGAAGAACCCACCGAGGAAGCAGTAGCTGAAGAGACCGAAGAGCCGGCGGAAGTCGCCATGGCCGAACCGGCTGAAGAAGCGGCCGCCGAGGAACCCACTGAAGAAGCGGTAGCCGAAGAAACCGAAGAGCCAACCGAAGAAGCGGCTGCTGAAGAACCCACCGAAGAAGCAGTAGCTGAAGAAACTGAAGAGCCGGCAGAAGAAGCCGCCGCCGAAGAACCCACCGAAGAAGCGCTAGCCGAAGAGACCGAAGAACCGGCGGAAGTCGCCATGGCCGAGCCGGCTGAAGAGGCCGCGGACGAGATCGTGGCTCCCGAGGGCGTGATCGACTGCGAGGTGTACGATCTGAGCGACTACACGATCGGGCTGATCACGGACGTCGGGCAGATCAACGACAAGAGCTTCAACCAGAGCTCGTGGGAAGGCGTGCTGGCCGCCG
>JAAYYY010000693.1 GCA_012515125.1 Chloroflexota bacterium | reverse complement strand
ATTCGGCGGCTTGTCGTCCGGGCGGGGGTCATTCGGCGGCTTGTCGTCCGGGCGGGGGTCATTCGGCGGCGCGTCGGCCCTACATCACCGCCTCCATCACCGGCTCCCGCTTCCCCAACCCCGCCTCCGCCACCAACCGTGGCACAATCTCCTCCCAATGCACCGCCATCACATGCATCCCACTGATCCCCGGCGTCGCCTTAAACCGCTCGATCATCTCCAGCGCGATCGCCACGCCCTCCTCCTGCTGCCCATCCTTATCCCCCGCCGCATCCATCCGCGCCACAAGCTCCGGCGGAATCACCACCCCCGGCACCTCCTCCGCCATAAAATGCGCCGCCCGCGCACTCTTCAGCGGGATTATCCCCGCCAGAATATACACCTTGCCCAGCAGATTCCGCTTATCCAGCGCCTCCAGCCACTCCGTAAAACGCCCATAATCAAAAATCGGCTGCGTCTGGATAAACTGCGCCCCCGCATTCACCTTCTTCTCCACCCGGATCGCCTCAAAGCGCGCAGGCGCCCCAAACGGCGACGACGCCGCCCCCAGGAAAAACGGCGGCCTATTCTTAATCGTCCGCCCGTCCAGTAGCACCCCCTCATCCCGCATCCGCCGCAGCATCCACAACACCTGCACCGCATCCATATCAAACTGATCCGGCTTCACCACCGGCCCCGGCCCAAACCGCTGGTGATCCCCACTCAGGCACAAAATATCGCGGATACCCAGCCCCGCCGCCCCCAGCGCATCCGCCTCCAGCGCCACCCGGCTCCGGTCCCGCGCCTGCAATTGCATCACCGGCTCCAGCCCCGCCTCCAGCGCCAGATGGCTCGACGCCAGACTATTCATCCGCGCCGTCGCCGACGCGTTATCCGTAAAATTCGCCGCGCTGACCACATCCCGCAGCCAGCCCACCTTCTTAAAAATAATATCCCCCGTCGCCCCTAAAGGCGGCGCGATCTCCCCCGTCACCACAAAACCGCCGGCCCGCAAATCCGCCTCCAGCTGCGACACCGGCTCCTCATACCCCGGCGCGTGATACGCCGCATCCCCCTGCCACCAATCCGGCTGCCGCAGCGCCCGGAAAAACGCCTCCCACTCCGCGTCAAACTTCGCCCGATCCTTGAAAAAATCCAGCGGGTGCGGCCCCTCGCCGCGCTCCCGCCACGTCCGCAGCGCCTCCAGCCACGTCTCCCGTCCCGCCTTCGCCCCATCAATCGGCGCATTAATCTCCAGCAGCCGGTCCACCCGGCCCATCCGCTCCGCCCGCTCATAAATCTTATACCACGTACACGGCCGCGACGGGTCCACCTCACAATGCTCCGGCGACGCCCCCCCACACAGCCCATTCCGCAGCCCCTTCGGGCACGTCATCGGGCACACAAACGCCGTCTCCTGCAAAATACAATTGCCGCACATCCGACAGCCAAACAGCGCCCCCTTCACCGTCTGCTCAAAACCCGTAAACAACCGCAGCGGCAGCGACTTCTCCCGCTGCATCGGCCGGAACGGCGCCTGATATCGTCTGGGCGAGAAGATGGACATGGTCGAGGTACCTCCACGTTGTAGCGCGATTTGAAAAATCGCGCTCGAAGCCCGTCATCCGCTAACTTCCAACCAACCCGGCGTCAGTCTGGAAGCCTGACCCACCAGGGCGGGGCGATCCCCTGATCGCAGCCCTGATATATCAGTACTATATCAGATGTCACCCGCTCTGGCGCGATCCGGGACAATTCGCGCCCAACTTCATGACATTTGTCACCTTTTTACAAAATCATCCTCCATATTTTGGCATTCTCACCATCTTGATATATCATAGATATACCAGACGCGTTGCAGAGGGAAGGTGTTCGGTCAGACCGTCGGCCAGTTGCTACAGCACAACGTCGCATCCAGGGCCGCGAACCCCGCCTAACTACACCTCGCCTGCCCCCCGCTGCCGCGCCCGTCCAGTCGCGTACGATTCGCCACGAATCGTTGCCGCCCCTGGCGGCCCAACCCTCGGCGCACGCTCGCCGGAGAAAGGAGGTGCCAGTCTGATCTGCAACTGTCGCAGCACATCGTAAGAACGTGACAGGGCGTTCGCGCCCCATGCGCCAGGGCCTAACCCGACCCTGGCCGGCCCCCCAACACATTGGAGGAGATGTCCATGAAGTTCAAGCACCTTGTCCTCGTCGTCGCCCTGCTGCTGCTCGCCACCTTCATCGTGGCCTGCGCCCTGGCGAAAACGCCGCCGAGCCCGGCGCCAACACCCAGCCTGAAGCCCCCGCCGAAGAAGAAGTCGAAGCCCCCGCCGAAGCCCCGGCCGCAGAGGGCGAGCCCTTCGTCGTCGGCATCCTCGGCCCCTTCACCGGCCCCAGCGCCCGCAACGGCGAAGAGTTCCGCAACTCCGCCGAAATGGCCTTCGAAGCCATTGACTACAACATCTGCGGCCGGCCCATCGAAGTCCTCTACGTAGACTCCCAGTCCGACCCCGAAAAGGCCACCCGCGCCTACGAAGAGGCCATCGTCCAGGGCGGCATGCAGGCTGCAGCCATCAACTGGCACAGCTCCGTCTCCGTCGCCGTCATGGAGATTACCGCTAAATACCAGGTTCCCCACTTCTTCGGCTTCGGCGCCACCGAAGTCGTCAACGAAAAGTTTGCCTCCGACCAGGAAAAGTACGGCTACTGGGCCACCAAAGGCTGGCCGACCCCCGACAAGCTCTCCCAGAACTACGTCACCGCCCTCGAAGAAGCCATCAGCCTCGGCGAGTTTGACCCCGGCGAAGAAAAAGTCGCCGCCATCTACGGCGAAGACTCCGACTGGGGCCGCAGCTTCGGCGAAGGCATTGCCGGACAGCTCGAAGCCGCCGGCTGGACCATCGTCGATCGCCAGTACTTCTCCCTCGAACAGACCGAGTTCTACGCCCTGCTCAACCGCTTCAAAGAACAGGAAGTAGACCTCATCGCCGGCACCAGCACCTCCGCCCCCTCCCTCTCCGCCTTCATCAAGCAGGCGGACGAAGTTGGCCTCGGCTCCCTCATCATCGCCGACGGCCTCGGCTGGGTCGGCGAATGGTACGAGCTGACCGGCGCCGCCTCCAACTACGTCATCGACCAGATCCCCGGCTGGACCACCGAAGCCTCCCTCGCCTTCGTCGACGCCTTCAAAGCCAGGAGCGGCCTCGACCCCAGCCCCTCCTCCGCCGGCCTCGCCTTCGACGGCACCAACTTCTTCATCAAAGTCATGCAGACCGCCTGCGCAGACCACGGCGAGCTCAGCAGCGCCTCCATCTTCCAGACCGTCCAGGACAAAGTCTGGACCGGCGAGCTGACCTACACCGCCGAAGAAGGCGCCATCGTAATGTCAGAATATAACTTCAGCGAGCCCCCCGACCCGCTCGTCGGCGCCGGCTACTACACCTTCCCGGTGCTGCAATACTTCGACGGCCAGCCCGTAACCATCTGGCCGCCCGAGTTCAAGCAGGACGTCATCAAGACGCCTGGAAACTAGACCCGGTAGGCCGGCGTTGCCCGGCACAGGCAGGGGGCAGGGCGGTCATCACGCCGCTCTGCCCCCTGCGAAGGATTCCTGTTATGACCGCCATTCTGGAAACCACCGGCCTGACCAAAATCTTCGGCGGCCTCACCGCCGTCGATAACGTGACCCTCTCTGTGCAGCAGGGCGAAATCTTCGGCATCATCGGTCCCAACGGCGCCGGCAAGACCACCTTTCTCAACGCCATCGCCGGCACCTACAAGCCCGACGGCGGGCGCGTGCACTTCCTCGGCCGGGACACGACCGGCATCAGCCCCGACAAGATGTGCCGCATGGGCATGGCCCGCACCTTTCAGATTTCCCAGCCGTTCCCCAAGATGACCGCTCTGGAGAACGTGCTCGTCTCCGCCACGTTCGGCCATCGCGGCGAGCATCACGCCCACGACCTGGCCCTGCAGATGCTCGACTTTGTCGAGTTCCCCATGCCCGTAGACACGCCGGCCCGCAACCTGAACACCGTGCAGCTCAAGCGCCTCGACCTCGCCCGCGCCCTCGCCAGCAAGCCCCGGCTTCTCCTCCTTGACGAGCTGGCCGCCGGCCTGACGACGGGCGAGCTGGGCGATCTGATGACCATCATCCGCAAAATCCGCGACAGCGGCGTGACCATCATCCTCATCGAACACATCATGCGCGTCATCATGGGCCTTTCCGACCGCATCGCCGTCATCTACTACGGCGCCAAAATCGCCGACGGGCCGACCATGGAGGTCGCCCAGGATCCGAGGGTTGCCGAGGCTTACCTCGGCGAGGAGTACGACCTGTAACATGGCCGCCTCGACTCCTCTCATCCCGGACGCCGCACAGGCCTCCTTCTACCTGCCACTTCCCGCCTCCTACTCCTGCGGAGCGACTTATGCTTGAAGTAACCAACCTCGACGCCGGCTACGGCTTCCTCCAGGTCGTCTGGAACGTGAACATCCAGGTGAAGCCCGGCGAGTTCGTCGCCCTCGTCGGCCCCAACGGCGCCGGCAAGTCCACCACGCTGAAGACCATCGCCGGCCTCGTGCCCGTCCGCAGCGGCAGCATCACCTTCGACGGCCGGCCCATTGCCGGCATGCCCGCCCACCAGATCAGCCAGATGGGCCTTAGCTTCGTCTCTGAAAGCCTGAACCTGTTCACCAACATGTCGGTCTACGAGAACCTGCTGCTCGGCGCCTACCACGTCCACGACAGGGCGCAGCAGGAGGAAAGCGTGCGCTTTGTTTTCGATCTCTTCCCCCGCCTGCAGGGGCGCCGCAACCAGCTCGCCGGCACGCTCAGCGGCGGCGAGCGCAAGATGCTGGCTATCGGTCGCGGCATTATGTCCAGCCCGCGCATGTTACTCGTAGACGAGCCCTCGCTGGGCTTGGCGCCGAAGCTCACCCTCGACGTCTTCCGCGCCCTGGAGCGGCTGCGGCAGGGCGGCGTCACCGTCCTGCTCGTCGAGCAGAACGTGAACACCACCCTGCGTATCACCGACCGCGCCTACGTGCTGGAGCAGGGCCACATCGTGCTCGAAGGGCCGAGCAGCGAGCTGCTGCAGAACGACCACGTGCGCAAAGCCTTCCTGGGTATCTGAGGAGTTGACGCCATGACCGAACTGACTGTCAAAGAAAGTGTGCAGGAGAGCGCCTCCACCCGCCTGCGCCGCTGGCTGCTTTCGCCCGCCGGCATCACCATTATCCTCGGCATCGCCGCCGCTATCTACGCCACCTGGGACGGCGGCCCCTTCATTCTCGTCAACACCATCGTCACCGGCGGTATGTGGGCGCTGCTCTCCATGGGCCTCTCCCTCGTCTTCGGCGTGATGAACATCCCCAACTTCGCCCACGGCGAGTTCTTCGTCGCCGGCTCCTTCACCGCCTACTTCGTCTTCAACCCCATTCGCCACTACCTGGCGGAGAACCCCAACGCCCTGCTCAGCGCCCTGGCCCCCTTCGTGGCGATCATTGCCGCCTCCATCGTCGGCCTCATCCTCGGTCTCGTGCTGGAAATCGTCGTCTTCCGCCAGCTCCGTAAGCGCAGCCGCGAGCAGTGGATCATGAACTCCTTCCTGCTCACCGTCGGCGTCTCCGTCGTCCTCATCAACGGCGCGCAGCTCATCTGGGGCGCCGACTTCAAGGGCATCCCTGGCTACTTCAACTTCCCGCCCATGAACCTCTTCGGCGCGAACGTGGCTGTGGACCGCATCGTCGCCTTTGCCATCGCCGTCGTCACCCTGATCGCCTTCTGGTATTTCATGCGCCGCACGCAAACCGGCCGGGCCATCCGCGCTGTGGCTCAGGATGAGACGGGCGCGAAGATGGTCGGCATCGACCTCAACCGCATCCTTATGCTGACGATGGCCCTCAGCGCCGGGCTTGCTGCAATGGCCGGCGCCAGCCTGCTCTTTATGTTCCCGGCCTACCCATCCGCCGGACTCGGTCCGCTCTACGTTGCCTGGTACGTCGTCATTCTCGTCGGCCTGGGCAACGTCTCGGCGGCCGTCGTCGGCGGCTTCATGGTTGCCCTCCTGCAGAACCTGACCTCCTTCTACGTGGGCCCCGGTTGGGTAGACGTCATCCCGACTGCCATCATCATCGTCATCCTCATCTTCATCCCCTCCGGCCTCTTCGGCAGTGAGGTGAAGGGGATTCAGGAGCAGTAGCACAGACGTAGGGGCAGGTTTCAAACCCGCCCCTGCCGCAACAAGGAATTGTGACTATGGAACAAAGCGCGAAGACAACGACTCTCCACAGCGTGAACGCCCTGGCCCAGCTCCGCGACTGGGCCGGCCGGCTGGGCATCAGTCTGCCCGGCCTGGCAGCCATCGTTCTGCTCCTCGTTCTGCCCCTCATCCCGCCCTTTAACCAGGAGCATATCCTGCGCTGGCTGGTCAGCGCAGCTCTCATCGCCGCCCAGGCCATCGCCTTCGACTTTACCACCGGCTACATCAACGTCGTCAATTTTGGTTTCGCCGCCTTCTTCGGCATCGGCGCCTATACCTCCGGCCTGCTGGCGGTCAACTTCGGCTGGTCCCCGTGGGTCACTATCTTTATCGGCGTCTTGCCCGCCGCCATAGTCGGCCTGCTGCTCGGCCTGCTGACGCTGCGGCTGCGCGGCATTTTTGCCGCCGTCATGGCCTGGTTCGTCGGCCTGGCGGTGCTTGGCCTGACGCGCAACCTGGTAGACCTGACGCGCGGGCCGATGGGCCTCTCCACCCCGCGCTTCTTCGAAAACCCTTCTAATCTGCCCTACTTCTACACCATCGTGGGCATGATGCTGATCACCTATTTCGTCTTGCGCGGCATCGTCAGCTCCCATTACGGCCTCGCCTTCCGGGCCATCGGCCAGAACTTCGACGCCGCCAAAGCGTCGGGCATCAACCCGACCTATTACCGCGTCTTCAACTTCACCGTCCAGACGATGTTCGCGGGCTGGCTCGGCGGCTTCTACGCTCACTATTTCGGCATCCTGACCCCTGCCGTCATGCTCACCTCGCGCACCGTCGAGGTCCTGGCAGTCGCCTACATTGGCGGGCGCGGCAGCCTCTGGGGCCCGGCTTTCATTGCCTTCCCCTTCCTCTTCCTCATGGAATACCTGCGTTCCAACCTCTCCAACCTGCCCGGCCTGCACCTGGTGCTCTACGGCCTGTTGCTTATCCTGGTGATGATCTTCTACCCCGGCGGCTTCGCCCAGTTCTATCACAGCATCCGCCGCCGTTTCGGCCTGGAGAAGGCGACAGACCAGCCACCCGTACCGACCGAGACGGCCCAGACCACTTCCACCACCGATTAACGAGGTACACAAATGTTAGTTGGCAACCGCATGACGCCCAACCCTATGACAATCTCGCCGGACACCTCCATCGCCGAGGCGATGGATCTGATGAAGCGCGAGAACGTGCGCCGCTTCCCGGTCGTCGATAAGGATCGCAAGCTCGTCGGCGTAGTCACCCAGACCGACCTGCTGCACGCCTCGCCCTCCGCAGCCACGTCGCTGACCATCTGGGAGATCACCTACCTGCTCAGCCAGATCAAGGTGCGCGAGGTGATGACCCGCGACGTGAAGACCTTTACGGAAGACACGACGCTGGAGGACGCCGCGCGCGTCATGGTCAATAACAAGATCGGCAGCATTATCGTCGTCCGCGACGGCATGCCGGTCGGCATTATCACCGAGTCTGACATCTTCCAGATCTTTCTGGAGATGATGGGCGCGCGCGAGCGCGGCATTCGCCTCACCGTGCTCGCCCCCTACGTCAAAGGCTCCATGGCCGCCATTACCTCGGCCGTCACCGAGGCCGGTGGCCTTATCCTGGCCTTCGACACCTTTCTCGGCGAAGACCCCAGCAACTGGGGTTGCACCCTCAAGGTCGCCGAGATTTCCGAAGAGGCGCTGTTGGAGGCAGTGAAGCCGCTCGTCGTCGAAGTTGTAGACGTGCGCCAGGCCTGACCGTCGCCTATTTTTAGCCACTGTCTGGAGGAACCGTATGACCAACGCAGTTACCACGACGCTTTCATCTCCCAGCCAGACCGTCACCATCCGGCGCGACCTGCCCACGGTGATCATCGGCGAGCGGATCAACCCCACGGGACGTAAGAAGGTGCTTGCCGCCCTGCAGCAGGGCGATTTCGACCTCGTCCGCCAGGACGCCATCGACCAGGTGGCCGCGGGCGCGGCGGTGCTCGACGTCAACGCCGGCGTGCCCGGCGCCGACGAGGCCGCCCTGCTCGCCCAGGTCATGCAGGCTGTCATGGAAGTCACCGACGTGCCCCTGTGCATCGACACCGCCGATCCCGAGGCGTTGGCGGCGGCGCTCGCCCTCTACCAGGGCAAGGCGCTGATCAACTCGGTCAACGGCGAAGAGCGTTCCCTGAACAACGTGCTGCCGCTCGCCCGGGAGCACGGCGCGGCGGTCATCGCCCTGTGCATGGACGACGACGGCATCCCCGATTCGGCCGAGGCGCGGCTGAAGGTCGCCGGCAAGATCGTCGAGCGCGCCGCCCGGCACGGCATCCCGCTGGAGGACGTCATTGTCGATCCCCTGGCCCTGACGATGGGCGCCGACAGCAACGCCGGGCGCATTGCCCTGGACACCATCGAGATGATCGTGCGCGAGTTCGGCAGCAACGTGACGATGGGCGCCAGCAACATCTCCTTCGGCATGCCCGACCGCAAGTACATCAACGCCACCTTCATCGCCATGGCCATCCATGCCGGATTAACCTGCCCGATCACCAATCCGCTGGAGGAGATCGTGCGCACGGCCGTTCTCGCCGCCGACCT
>JAAYYY010000692.1 GCA_012515125.1 Chloroflexota bacterium | reverse complement strand
TGGAGGAAGCGAGCGTTTCCACCGTGGTCATCAGCTCGGCGCCGGTCTCAGCCACCCGCTCTTCCATCTGCACGCGCCCTTCGGCGCCCTGGGCTGCGATTTCCGGCAGGCGCACGGCCTGTACCGTGAGGAGCTGCTCGCGGAAGAGGCTCTGGGATTGCTCGACGCCCTGGCGGGTGTCTTGAATCGCCGTGCCGGCAAATTGCTCCAGCGCTTCCGGCGAGGCAGCAGCGGCCTGCTGCAGCTGATCGTGTAGCTGCTGGGCGGAGGCGGAGATGCGCGCCTGACCCTGCTCGCGCACGCCGGCAGCCGTCTCCATCGCCGCCGTGGCCTGCTGGTGGGCGGCGGTAACGTGCTGCTGGGCGATGCTCTCCAGCGCGGAACGGGCGGCGCGCTGCTGGGCGTCGAGCTGCTGCAGGGCGTTGCTGCGCATGTCGGCGATGATCCGGTGGGCCTCGGCGACCTGCTCGCGCAGCCCATTGAGGGCCGTCGCGTGGGCATTGCGCACGCTGTCCATCCCCTGCGTATTGACCCGGGTGGCATGTTCCTGCAGGGTCGGCTCCAGACCGTTGCGGATGTCGGCCTGCAGGCTCGTCGAAGCCTCGTTGTAGCTCGAGGTGACGTCGAAGGAACGGGTCGCGAGCTGGCTCAACGCTTCGGTCACCAGGCCAGGAGCGGCCTTGCGGCGGGCCTCGTTCTCGGCGCGCTGCAGGCCCGTGCCGCTGTCGGGAAAGAGCGTGTCTACCGACGACCCCCAGCTCTCGACGGCGTCGTAGGCAGCCAGAGAGGTCATCTCCGCATCCCAGGATACGTCGTCGAGCAGGGTCACATAATCGGCGGAGAGATCGGCGACGATGGCCGTGATCTGATCCTCGGCCGTCTCTGCGTTCTGGCGAACGGCCGCCAGCCCGCTGCGGCGCGCCTGGGCGAGCTGGCGGCGGGCGGCCTCGAACTGCTGATCGATCAGGTCGTCGGCAGCGAGTGACGCGGCGAGGATGGTCGTCTGCGCCTGGCCGAAGGAGGCAGAGAGCTGGGCGTCGGCCTGCAGCAGATCGCCGGCGAGCTGGCTCACGACGCTGCTATAGGAGGCAGCGGCCTGAGCCAGCAGGCTCTCCGCGCGCCCGGCCAGGGACTGCTGCTGCTGGCGCATTTGCCTGACGGCAGCCGCGTATTGGGCGGGGACACGGCTGCGGGCCGGGGGCGCTGCGCGCGGGCGTGGCGGCGCGGGGGCCGGCGCTGTCTCCCCGGCCGGAGCCAGCGCAGGCTCCCTGGCCGGCATCCTGCGCTCCAGAACCAGGAGGGGCGGCGCCGTGAAGCGGGCCTGCTCGCGCGGCATGTCCAGAAACGGCGCGGCGGGCAGGACGAGCGGCGGCAGTGGCTCCAGGACCAGTTCGACGCCGGCTACCGCTTCCGTGCCATCCCCGCCGCCTTCGGGGGCTGTCGCTTCCGCCGGGGTGCGGACGGCGGCTGCCGGCTCCTCCGCCGTCGCGGGCGGCTCCTCTTCGGCGGCGGGCGCGGTTTCCTCCGTTGGCCCTTCGGGGCCCTGCTCCGCGGTCGCCGTGACGGCGCCACCTGCGGGACTGACTGCGGCGTCCGCCTCTTCTAACGCCGCCTCTTCGGCAAGCTGCTGCTCGCCGCTCGTTTCGACTTCTGGCGCGGGCGGCGCGCCCGACTCGCGCCCGGCGGTGACTGCTTCGGCGATCAGCCTGCGGCGGGCTTCCTGCTGCCGCTCGCTGGGCGCGGGCAGCGTCAGCGCGGGAGCCGGGGGTTCCCGGACTGGCGCGGGCGGCGATGGCGCGGCGACCGGTTCGGCAACCGGCGGCAGGCGGCGGCGGTCACCCATACTGGCGGGCCAGGGCGTAGTAGTCGCCGAAGGCGGCGCGCTGCAGGGGACGGCCCATCTTGCCGTACTCGGCGGCGACGGCGCGCACCAGGTACATCATGCCGATGGCCTCATGGCGCGCTGCCGCTGCAAAGGCCGCGGCGAGGACGCAGTTCTTGATGTGCCCGCCGGTCAGCTCGAACTGCCGGGCCAGAAAGGCAAAATCGACGCCGGCCTCGACCGGCGCCTCTCCGGGCAGCAGGCCGCGCCAGATGCGCTCGCGATCGGCGGCGTCGGGCAGCGGGAACTCGACGACAAACTGCATGCGCCGGCTGAAGGCCTCGTCGAGGTTCTGGCCGAAGTTGGTCGCCAGAATGG
>JAAYYY010000691.1 GCA_012515125.1 Chloroflexota bacterium | reverse complement strand
GGCACGTAGAGGACGCGATAACCGGCTGCCCGTACCCGGTAACACAGGTCTACTTCTTCGTAATAGATGGGCCAGAAGGATTCGTCGAGCAGGCCAACCCTGTTGATGACTTCCTGCCTGACGGCGATCACAGCACCGGTTATGTAATCGACGTCCGCCTGCTCGTCATACTGCCCGGTATCCTCTTCCAGATAGCCAATGTGCATGCTGTAGGCCAGCGGGTAGGTGAGCCGCGCGCCGGCATGTTGAAGTATCTTGCCGCCGGGGAAGTAGAGCTTGCAGCCGGCGATGCCCACCCCCTGGTCGTGCTGGAACGGTGCGATAAGCTGCCGCAGCCAGTCGTTGCCCAGCACGATGACGTCGTTGTTCAACAGAACCAGGAGGTCGCCGGCGGTCTGGCGCATACCCGCGTTGAGCCCGCCGGCGAAACCCAGATTGTCGCCGTTTTCGAGAATGCGAACCCCGGGAAAGCCCGCCGCCAGATAGTCTACGGAGCCGTCGGTGGAGCCGTTATCGACAACCGTTATTTCGTAGTCTGGGTAGTCCTGGGCGAGTAGAGGCGGCAGGCAGCTCCCCAACAGCTCCTTGCCGTTCCAGTTAAGCACCAGAACGGCTACACGGGGCCAGTCGCCAGCGTCTGTTACCATCACACTTACGGATGCCAGCCAATAACCGGCGGCACTGCGGGGGTCGCGTAGGGGCCGTTGGCGAGATCGTCAAAGTAGCCGCGTTCGGCCAGACCCCCGTAAGAGAAGATGGCGTGGCCCTGCGTGCCGAGCGAGCGCGAGGCCTCGATGCGCCCGGCAATCTCGGCAAAGGAATCATAATGGTTGCTGCCGAGGCCGGGAAAGACAAACCGGCCGGCGCGATCGTCGTGGAATCCTTTCGCCTGCGCCCGCCAGTCATCCACGGTGGCGTCAAAGGCCGAATTGCTGCTGTAGATCATGGGGATCAGCGTGTCGATATAGCCACCCTGTATCCAGGCTTTGGAGTCCTGGTAGTAGGTATTGCGCCCGCTTTCGTAGAGCGGCCAGACGGCGGCGGAAAGATTGAAGGGCACAGACCGGCCGGCCGTCCAGGCGGGATCGGCGAACAGCGCCTGGTAGAACTTCCAGATCGTGCCGTTGATCTGCCGGCGCTGCCAGTCGCCATAGCCCGGACTGGTGCACGGCCCGCCGAAGGATGCCTCGCTGACAGGATCGCAGGAGTAGTTGCTTTGCGCGTACCGGGCATGGTCCAGGTGGAGGCCGTCAAGCGCATAATTCGTGACCAGCTCGTGGATGACCTCGAGGAGATGGTTATCCAGGAATTCGGATGCGGGGCTGGCGCGCAGATAGAGAGGATACTGCACTGTACCTGCAATGACGTTCCGGTTGCTGTCCCACTGCAGGCCGTTGTTTTTCCGCGGCCCGCCTTCCGGCTGGGTATAATTATGCACGTCTCCTAGCAAGTAGTACAGATGCCTGGGGCTGACGTCCTCGGACGGCAACACGGGGCCCAGCCAGACAGGATAGACGTTGATGTAGGCGTGGACCTGCAGCCCGCGCTCGTGCGCGCGGAGGATCATGTGGGCCAGTGGATCCCAGTAGGGGGTGGGGGCTTGGCCCAGCCCGTTGGGCAGCCGTTTGCCCCACGGGACCAGATCGGAGTCGTAATAGGCGTCGGCCTCCCCGCGCACCTGAAAGAGCAGAACGTTGAAGCCGGCGTTGGCCGCGTCGTTCACCATTCTATCGACGGTCTCAGGCGTCGCCGGCCTGCTTCCGCCCATCCAGTCGAAGCGTGTGATCCACAGCCCGCGAAACTCGACCATATGACCGGGCGGAGGCGTCGGCGGCTGGGGTATAGGTGTTGGGGTCGGCGCCTCGCTACGAGAGGCGATTGGTAGATAGCTCTTTTGCTCCCCCTGAGCGACGGCGAAAGCCGCCAGCAACAGCAACAGCCCGCCGGCCAAAACCGGCACAATCCAACTGCGCAGTTGATTCATCTGCTTGCTCTGACACTGTCCGGCCGGCGGGCCGGATAGGATAAACCCTCAACTCCGTTCAAACGGGCACGATAATAGCCGGATTGAGCAACGCGGCATACAATCATCGCCACACTTATCGCCGATTCTAACATGGAGACCAGAAGGGAGACCAGAAATGCCCGATCACGTGGAAACGTTAGCCGTCCATGCCGGCGTTGAACCCGACCCCACGACCGGGGCCGTCATGACGCCCATCTACCAGACCTCTACCTACGCCCAGGAGGACGTCGGCGCGCACAAGGGCTACGACTATTCGCGGACTGACAACCCGACGCGGTCGGCGCTGCAGAGCGCGCTGGCGGCCCTGGAAGGCGGGCGCCACGCGCTGGCTTTCGCCTCCGGCATGGCGGCGATTGATACGCTGCTGCGGCTGCTCCGGCCCGGCGATCACGTGCTCTGTGGCGACGACGTTTACGGCGGCACATTCCGCCTCTTCGACCGGGTTTTCTCG
>JAAYYY010000096.1 GCA_012515125.1 Chloroflexota bacterium | reverse complement strand
GAGGCCATTGGCATGATGACCATCACACCGGGGGAGAGCGCCATCATCGCCGGTGACATAGCCGTGAAGGCAGCCGACGTAGAAATCGGCTTCCTCGACCGCTTCAGCGGCACGCTGGTGATCACCGGGCGCCTCAGCAGCGTCGAGCTGGCGCTCGAGGCCGCCAACCGTGGTCTCCAGGAAATTCTCGGTTTTTATCCTGCCCGTATTACGCGAACCTAGTTCGCCTGTTGAGTTCGAGCCACCATGTCTCTATCGAAAAGCACCGGTACACCGAGCGTTACAAAGGAGGTGATGTTTCACGTCATGGGTCCGCGTGAAGGAAGAGCGGCGCCCTGGCGCTTTATGATCTTCGGTGGCGTTGGGGCGGGCAAGACGACCTTGCTGCGCGCGCTGGAGGGCAAGGAGACAGACCAGGTGCTGAAAACGCAGATGGTCGACTACTCCGGCTGGGGTATTGATACGCCCGGAGAGTTTTCCGAGATGGGCGCCCTGCGGCGCCTCCTCGTCTCCGCGTCCTTCGACGCCGTGCTGCTCGTCGCCGTTCACGACGCGACCCGCGACACCAGCACACTCCCACCAAACTATTTCCTCACGTTTCCCAAAGAAACGATCGGCGTGGTCTCGAAGATCGATCACCCCGAGGCCGATCCCGAACGGGGCAGACAATTGCTGCGCCAGGCGGGCGTCACCGGGGCAATCTTTTGTGTGTCCGCGCACACGGGCGAAGGGATTTCCTCGCTCCGTAACTATTTGCTGGAATACAACCCCGGCAGTAAGGAGAACGAACAATGGCAAACAACAATGGTTTAGGAGAGGCGCTAGGGCTGATTGAAACCAAGGGTCTGGTGAGCATGATTGAAGCCGCCGACGCCATGGTCAAGGCAGCCAACGTGACTCTCGTCGGCATGGAGAAAATTGGCTCCGGCCTGGTCACGGTGATGGTCCGTGGCGACGTCGGCGCTGTGAAAGCAGCGACCGATGCTGGCGCCGCTGCTGCTCGCCGCGTCGGCGAAGTCGTCAGCGTGCACGTCATCCCGCGCCCCCACACCGACACCGAAACGCTCCTGCCCGTCGCCAACGGCCACAACGGCCACGGATAACCCCTCCTCCGGTTTCAGGAACGACATTAGCACTAAGGAGTAGGAAGTAAATGGATGAGAAGCTTATTGACCAGGTCGTACAGGCCGTGATGCAACGGGTTGAAAACGGCAATGGCCATGCGGCCCCCGCCCCAGAGCCGGCCCCGGCCCAATGTAAGCATCCGGGTATGACCGAGTTCGTCGGCACTGCCATGGGCGACACCATTGGCATTGTCATCGCGAACGTCGACCCGATTGTACACGCCCAGATGAAGCTGGACCCCAAGTTCCGCTCCATCGGCATCCTCAGCGGGCGCACCGGCGCCGGCCCGCAGATTATGGCTGCGGACGAAGCCGTCAAGGCGACCAACGTGGAAATCGTCAGCATTGAGCTGCCCCGCGACACCAAGGGCGGCGCTGGCCACGGCTCGCTGATCGTCTTCGGCGCCGAAGAGGTCTCCGACGCTCGCCGCGCCATCGAGGTGGCCCTCGCCGATCTCGATGCGCGTACCTTCGGCGACGTCTATGCCAACGACGCCGGCCACATCGAGCTGCAATACACCGCCCGCGCCAGCTTCGCGCTGGAAAAGGCCTTTGGCGCCACAGTCGGCCGCGCGTTCGGCCTCACCGTCGGCGCCCCGGCCGGTATCGGCATCCTCATGGTCGATGCCGCCGTGAAGGCCGCCGACGTCGAGATGATCGGCTACGCCACCCCGGCCAACGGGCTCAGCCTGACCAACGAGGTAGTCGGCTTCTTCATGGGTGATGCCGGCGCCGTACGCCAGGCCATCATCACCGCGCGCGACGTGGGCGTTCGCCTGCTCAGCTCGCTCGGCGAAGAAGCCAAGCCCGTCGGGACACCCTATATCTAAGCCTCGGATGCGCCACTCGCCGGCCGGGCGCAGCCCTGCGCCCTCGCCGGTGAAGACGCTCCTGATTGGAGGTTAGCAGAATGGCTAAAAGACAGAAACGATTCGAGGTCCTGGATGCACGTCCCGTCAACAAAGACGGTTTCGTCGCCGAGTGGGTAGACGTCGGCCTGATCGCCATGGGCAGCCCCAACGATCCGAAACCAAGCGTCCAGGTCCAGAATGGCAAGATTGTAGAGATGGACGGCAAGCGGCGTGAGGATTTCGACTTCATCGACCGCTTCATCGCCGACTACGCCATCAACGCCGACCGGGCCGAAGAGATGATGCGCAAGAGCTCCCAGGAGATCGCCCGCGCCATCGTCGATATCAACGTGCCCCGCGCCGAAGTCGTGCGCATCTTCTCCGGGTTGACCCCCGCCAAGATCGCCGAAGTCATGGATTACCTGAACGTCGTCGAGATGATGATGGGCATCCAGAAAATGCGCGCGCGCCGCACCCCCGGCAACCAGGCCCACGTCACCAATCTCCAGGACAACCCCGTCCTGATGGCGGCCGACGCCGCCGAAGCAGCCCTCTACGGCTTCAACGAGATTGAGACCACCGTTGCCGTGTTCAACTACGGCCCCTTCAACGCCCTCGCCCTCCTCGTCGGCGGCCAGACCGGGCGCCCCGGCATTCTCAGCCAGGACGCCCTGGAAGAGTCGCTGGAGCTGGAGCTGGGTATGAAGGGCCTGACGGCCTATGCCGAAACCGTTAGCGTCTATGGCACCGAGCGCGTCTTCATCGACGGCGATGACACGCCCTGGTCCAAGACCTTCCTTTCCACGGCCTATGCCTCCCGCGGCATCAAGATGCGCTACACCTCGGGCACCGGCTCCGAAGTGCAGATGGCCTTTGCGGAAGGCAAGTCGATGCTCTACCTGGAAGCCCGCTGCGTCATGATTACCAAGGGCGCCGGCGTTCAGGGCCTGCAGAACGGCTCGATCAGCTGCATCGGCGTTCCGGGCGGCGTGCCCGGCGGCATCCGTGCCGTCGTCGCCGAAAACCTGATCACCACCTGCCTCGACCTGGAAGTGGCTTCGGGCAACGACCAGACCTTCTCGCACTCGCCCTTCCGCCGCACGGCCCGCCTGATGGGCCAGTTCCTCCCCGGAACTGACTTCATCTTCTCCGGCTATAGCGCCGTGCCGAACCTGGATAACATGTTCGCCGGGTCGAACTTCGACTCCGACGACTACGACGACTACCTGGCGCTCCAGCGCGACCTCAAGGTCGATGGTGGTCTCGTACCCGTCAGCGAAGAAGAAGTGATCCGCGTGCGCAACAAGGCCGCCCGCGCCCTGCAGGCCGTCTTCGAAGAGCTGGGCCTGCCCCGCATCACCGACGAAGAGGTTGAGGCAGCAACCTACGCTCACAGCAGCGAAGACATGCCGCCGCGCGACAAGGTCCAGGACACCAAGGCCGCCCAGGAAATGCGCAAGCGTGATGTCACCGGCACCAGCGTGGCGAAGGCCCTCGCCAAGCGCGGCTACCGCGACGTGGCCGAAGCGGTCCTCAACATCCAGAAGCAGCGCGTGTCAGGCGATTACCTGCACACCTCGGCTATCCTGGATCCCGACTTCAACGTGATCGCCGCAGTCAACGACCTCAACGATTACGCAGGACCCGGCACCGGCTATCGTCTGGAAGGCGAGCGTTGGGCGAAGATCGCCGACATCCGCCACGCCATTCGCCCCGAGGACATCTAGGCCTCAGGAATAGCGCGGCACATGCCGAAAGGAATGAGATCCATGGCACAGATTAACGAGCAAATCGTACGGGAAGTTGTCACCGAGATCCTTGCCCAGCTCGAACGGGAAGGAGCTGCGACAGCCCCCGCGACAAAGGAAATCGCGCCGCCCCCAGGCAACGGCGACTACGCCGTCACCGAGCTGATCCTTCGCGAGATTGGTCCGGCGAAGCAGGGCACGGCCCCCGACGAGGTCGTCATCGGCCTCGCCCCGGCCTTCGGCGACAAGCTCAGCAAGCGCACCATCACCGGCATTCCCCATGCCGCCGTGTTGCGCGAGCTGATGGCGGGCATCGAGGAAGAAGGGCTCAAAGCGCGGGTCATCCGCGTCTGGCACACGTCAGACGTTGCCTTTATCGGGAAGCGCGCTGCCGAGCTGAGCGGCTCTGGCATCTCCATTGCCATCCAGTCGCGCGGCACCACGTTGATTCACCAACGCGACCTGCAGCCGCTGCAGAACATCGAGCTGTTCCCGCAGGCGCCGGTGATCGACCTGGAAACCTATCGCAACATCGGCCGCAACGCGGCGCGTTACGCCAAGGGTGATTCGCCGCCGCCTGTCGCACAGATCAACGATCAGATGGCCCGGCCCCGCTATCAGGCTGTGGCCGCCGTCTACCACATCCGCGAATCCAGCTTCATCAAGCGCGAAAAGCCCATCGAGCTGGAAGTCCGGTTCCAGTAGGCAGGAGGTGAATCAACGTGTCTCAACAAGAGTTAATTAGCGCAATCGTGCGTGAGGTGATGGCCGAGCTGGGCAACGGGCAGAAAGCCACCCCGGTCGCTCCCCCGCCCACCACCAACGGCCACAAGCTGAACTACCGGAATGACTATCCGCTTGCGGAAAAGCATCCCGACCTGGTGAAGACGGCCACAGGCAAAGGGCTGGAACAGATCACCCTCGACGCCGTGCTCAACGGCGAGGTGACGGCTGAAGAGATTCGTATCACCCCGCAGACGCTCGAACTCCAGGCGCAGATCGCCGAGAGCATCGACCGGCCCCAGCTGGCTGCCAGCTTCCGCCGGGCTGCGGAGATGATCGCCATCCCCGACGCACGCATTCTCGAAATCTACAACGCCCTCCGGCCCAATCGCTCCAGCAAAGCAGAGCTGCTGGCGATCGCCGACGAGCTGGCTAACAAGTACGGAGCCCAAAAGACCGCCGCCTTCGTCCGCGAAGCTGCGGAAGTCTACGAAGCACGGAACGTTCTACGTGAGGACTGAGGCTGGCTATCAGCCTGAGAAGTAGGCGCGGCCGGCGCGGTGACCCGGCTGCACAAGCACCGGTCCTGCGCCGGCGCCGCGCCGCCACATGAGCTTACACAATGGCCCGACTGATCGCCGGCATTGACGTCGGCAATTCCACCACCGAAGCTGCCATCGCCGAAATCGACGGCAGCTTCGCGCCGCCCCGCTTCCTGTCGTCCAGCCGCGTGCCGACGACCGGTATCAAAGGGACGCTCGGCAACATCCCCGGCATTGTCCACGCGCTGCGCGAGGCGCTGGAGCCGGCCGGCCTGGCAATGCGCGACCTCGATCTCGTGCTGCTGAACGAAGCAACGCCCGTCATCGGCGACATTGCCATGGAGACCATCACCGAGACGATCATCACCGAATCGACGATGATCGGCCACAACCCCAACTCCCCCGGCGGCGTCGGCGTCGGCGTCGGCAAGACCATCCACATTCGCGACCTTTCGCGCGCCAACGGCGACGGGCCGCTCCTGGTCATCGTCCCCAGTGAGGTTGACTTCACGCAGGCCGCGATGGTCATCGGCAGCGCCATGGAGCGCGGTGTAGACATTCGCGGCGGCATCGCCCAGTCAGACGACGGCGTGCTCATCGCCAACCGGCTGCCCCGGCCCATTCCCGTCGTCGATGAAGTCGCCCTGATCGACCACGTGCCGCTGGACATGCTGGCGGCTGTCGAAGTTGGCGAGCAGGGCCAGCCCGTGCGCCAGCTCAGCAACCCCTACGGCATCGCCACCCTCTTTGGCCTCACGCCGCAGGAGACCACGCTGGTCATCCCCATCGCCAAGGCGCTCATCGGCCTTCGCTCCGCAGTCGTCATCCGCACGCCGGCCGGCGACGTGCAGACACGGCGCATTCCCGCCGGCTCGCTGACCCTGCACGGCAAGACACAGAGCATCACCGTAGAGCTGGACGAAGGCGCCGACGCCATCATGGAGACCGTCGGCCTCCTCGGCGAGCTGCAGGACGTGGAGGGCGAGCCGGGCACCAACGTCGGCGGCATGATCGAGCGCGTCCGCCAGACGATGAGCGACGTGACCGAGAAACCGGCCCGCGAGATCAAAATCCGCGACATCCTGGCCGTGGACACCCTCGTGCCCCATCGCGTATCCGGCAGCCTCGCGCAGGAATTCTCCATGGAAAACGCCGTCGGCCTCGCTGCTATGGTCAGCACCGACCAGCTCCTGATGACCCGCGTGGCCGATGCCCTATCCCGGGAGATCGGCGTGCCCGTCGAGCTGGGCGGAGTCGAGGCGAACAACGCCATCCGTGGGGTGCTGACGACGCCCGGCGTAGACGTGCCCCTGGCGATTCTCGACCTCGGCGCCGGCTCCACCGACGCCGCCCTCCTGCTCGACGGCCAGCCTGTCAGGAGCGTCCATCTGGCCGGCGCTGGCGATATGGTCAGCCTGCTCATCCAGCGGGAGCTGGACCTGGAGGAGGGCACGACCCTCGACGTTTCTGACGCCATCAAGAGCTTCCCGCTGGCTAAAGTGGAAAGCCTCTTCCACATCCGCCATGAAGATGGCACGGTGCGTTTCTTTGAAGAGCCGCTCGATCCGAAACTGTTCGGTCGCGTGGCCCTCCTGACCCCTGGCGGTCTCGCGCCCATTCCGACCAGTCATACGATAGATCGCATCCGCCAGGTACGGCGCGAAGCGAAGCGCAAGGTCTTCCTGCGCAACAGCCTGCGCGCCCTGCGCCAGGTGGCGCCCCTCGGCAACATCCGCAACATCGACTTCGTGGCTGTTGTCGGCGGCTCCGGCCTGGACTTTGAGCTATCACAAATGTTGATGGACGCCCTGGGCGAATTTGGCACAGTGGTCGGCACGGCCAACGTGCGCGGCGAGCTGGGCCCGATCAACGCCGTCGCCACCGGGTTGGTCCTCAACTATTCCGAGAGACAACGACGGTGAGCGCTCCGGCATCACTTCCTCCCGACTGCCCCGCCATCCACGTGGCCTTTACGCCGCTGGCCGACGAGAACCTGTTCCATTGGGTGCAGGTCGGCGCCGAAGAGCTGGGAGTGCCCTGCCGGAAAGTCGCCGTTTCCGTGCCAGGTGGCGACGACGCGGTGGCGCACGCCTATGCCGCCGCCGAAAGCTCCCGCCTGCGCATTGGCGTGGCCGTGGGCCGCAGCGAAGTCGTCCTGCACGAGCTGCACATGCCCGCCGGGCTGCCCGTGCTGCGTTTCCGCATGGACGGGCAGCATGAGCAGCGCTGCCGGCTCATGGGCAGCAACGCCGCCCGGATGGTCATGCATTTGCCCTTCCGTTTCCCTGGCGAGGAGCCGGATATTCCCGTGCCCGAGTGGCTGCAGGAAGTAATGGCCGCGACCAACGGAAACGGCCATCATAGCCCGGCGGCAGTGCCGGAGCCGGCTGAACACGCCGCGCCCGATGACGACCTCTCCCCGGCCGAGATTGCCGGCATCGTCGGGCTCGTCACACGCAGACTACTAGAAAGAGGTATAGGCGCATGAACCAAGCATTGGGACTGATCGAGACAGTCGGCCTGGTGGCAGCCATCGAGGCGGCTGATACCGCTGTAAAAGCCGCCAACGTGGTGCTGCTCGGTTACGAAAAGACCCGTGGCGCCGGCATGATCACGGTCAAAATTACCGGCGACGTAGGCGCCGTAAAAGCCGCAGTCACCGCCGCCGTGATGGCCGCCAACCGCGTCAATGAAGTCTATTCCTATCACGTCATCCCCCGTCCTCACGCCGAGATCGACCCGCTGATCGCCTGGATCGATCGCGGACACGGACGAGACAACGGCGAGGCTGAAGGCAGCAAGCTCCCGCCGCCACCGCCTCCCGCCCCCGTGGCTCCGGAGCCGGTCGCTGAAGAGCCGGTCGCTGAAGAGCCGGTCGCCGAAGAGCCGGTCGCCGAAGAGCCGGTCGCCGAAGAGCCGGTTGCCGAAGAGCCGGTTGCCGCAGAGCCGGTCGCCGAAGAGCCGGTTGCCGCAGAGCCGGTCGCTGAAGAGCCCGTCGCCCAGGCGCCGGAGCTCCCCGCTTCCCCTCCGCCCCTGCCGGCGGCTGAGGAGGAGCCGGCCGCGAGCCGTCGCTGCGCGGCGATTACCCGGGCGGGCACTCGCTGTCGCAACCGCGTCGTGGGCGGAACGCCCTATTGCCGCCAGCACCAGCCCAGGAAAACGGAGAACGCCGTAGAAGAGGAAGCATAGCAGACGATGGAACGACTGCTTGAGCAACACGTTAGCCGCGCCAACGGCGCCACCCTCGACGTCGAGCGCATGACGCAGGAAGTCCTGCGCCGGCTCGCCCAACGCCTGGAGGAGACGAACGGCCGGCTCTACGAGATCGAGGTGCCCATCGGCATCAGCGTCCGGCACTGCCACCTCTGCCAGGCCGACGTTGAGACGCTGTTTGGCGAGGGCCACAGCCTGAGTGTCTTTAACGAGCTGTATCAGAAAGGCTATTTCGCCGCCGCCGAACAGCTCATGGTTGTCGGCAAGCGCCGCTGCATCGAAAAGGTGCGCGTCCTCGGCCCCACCCGGTCGATCAGCCAGGTCGAGCTTTCGCAGACCGATGCACTCATGTTAGGGCTGAAGCTGCCGCTGGCCGTCAACGGCACAGACCCGGCGGTCGCCCCGATCACCCTCGTGGGGCCGGAAGGCGTCGTCACACTGCCCGGCAAGGGTCAGGGTGGCGCGTTTGTCATGCGCCGCCATGTCCACCTGAACCTGGAAGTGGCCGGCCGCCTCGGCGTCAAAGAGGGCGATATGCTCGACCTGCGCGTCACCGGACCGCGTGACGCCACGCTGCACGGGGTCGTCGTGCGCATCAAGGAAGGATGGCGGCCCGAAGTCCACCTGGACACCGACGAGGGGAACGCCGTCGCCATCCGTAGCGGCCAGTCAGGTATCCTGATTGTGCCCGAAGCGTTGAGGTAATAACCGTGGAGAGAGCAGAGCTTGAACGGATCGTCCGCGAGGTAGTCGCCGAGCTTCTTGCCCGCCGGCAGGAGGCCCAGCGCCCCCGCCGGGTGCTTGCCCTCTTTTCCGGCGCGAGTACCGGCTATCTCGTGGGCATGGAAGCCATACACGGGCTGGCCGCTGCGGGCCACAAGGTCACGGCCGTGCTGTCGCCCGCCGCGAGCCACGTCATTGGCGTGGACAAAGTCGAGGCCGCCGGCGCCCACTTCGTCGTCAAACCCGGTAGCTGGGTCTGCGCGCCAGACGTGATCAACCGCAGCGATCTGATTCTGGTGCCCACGGTCACCATGAACCTGGCGGCGCGCCTCGCCGCCGGTCTCATGGACTCCCTGCTCTCCACCCTCATCCTGGGCGGCCTGCTTGCCGGCAAGCCGGTCCTCGCCGTGCGCGACGGCGCCGACCCCTACGGGAACGGCGGGCTCGTCTTCGGCGAAACCCATGCCACCGCCCCCGCGCTGCGCCGGCAGCTCAGCCGCAATCTGGAGACGCTCGCCACTTTTGGCATCACGCTGGTGGGCGAGAAGGAGTTCTTGCCCGCCATGTGGCGCCTGCTGGAGGGCAGCCCGGCGGTCAGTGCCAACGGCGCCGGCCCCATTCCCCAGGCGGCGGCGCCCGCACCGGCTGCCTCGCCTGCACCCCAGGCCAACGGCCGGGTCCACTTCATTACCGAGACCGACCTGTTGACCATGCAACCCGGCTCCGTCGTGCGCCTGGCTCCCGGCTGCCGGCTGACCCCGCTGGCGCAGGACACCGCCCGGCGCCTGAACCTTCAGTTGTCTTACGAATGAGGATCCGCTTATGCGATTAGGAAGAGTAGTCGGCACCGTGGTAGCAACCCGCAAGAATGAGAGCCTGGTCGGCTTCAAGCTCCTGGTCCTGGACGTTCTCGACGCCGTGACCGGAGCCCCGGTCGGCGACCGGGTCGTCGCCGTAGACGATCTGGGTGCGGGCGTCTGTGATACCGTGCTCTACGTCACCGGCGGCGGCTCCCGCGTCACCCTGGAAAACCGCAGCGTGGCGATTGACGCCGCTATAGTCGGCATCGTCGACACCGTTGACATCCACGAGTAGAGGCAGGCAAATCATGGCCGGTAAGATCTACACACGAGGCGGCGACCGCGGCGAGACCTCGCTGCTGGGCGGCACGCGCGTGCCCAAGGATGCCCTGCGCGTCGAGGTTTACGGCACCATCGACGAAGGCACCTCCATGCTCGGCATGGCCCGCTCCCTCTCGCGCTACGATGACGTCGTGCGGGACATTATCGCCCTGCAGGGCCAGCTTATCCCGCTGATGTCTGAAATAGCTTCCGGTCCGGCTGCCGTCGAAAGCGGGCGCTTCCCCACAGCCGCTTCAGCCCTCGTCGAACAGATGGAGACGATCATCGACCGCTATGACGGCGAGTGGATCAAGACCGGGCAGTTTGTGCGCCCCGGCGCCTCCCCCGCATCCGCCGCGCTGGATTGCGCGCGCACCATTTTCCGCCGGGCGGAGCGCCGCCTGATCACCCTCCAGCGCACCGAAGAAGTTAACCCGATCATTCTCCAATACCTGAACCGCCTTTCTGATCTGCTCTATGTGATGGCGCGGATCGAAGAACAACGCGCCATCGTAGACGTTATCAAAGCACACCTACCCGCCCAGGATGGTAACGGGCAGCATGGCGCTGCTCCCCGCCGTCCTCTCACCACCAATGGAGAAAGCGACATGGCACTGCAACTATGCGATTGTGACCGTCTGATCGAGGCAGGGATTCGCCGCGCTCAGGAAATCGGCGTGCCGATGGTCCTCTCTGTCGTCGATGCTAGTGGCGACGTCATCCAGACGCGCCGCATGGACAACGCCCTCAAGGTGAGTATCGAGTTGGCCCCGCACAAGGCGTATACGGCCGCCGCGATCCGTATGCCGACCCACGAGCTGGCGGCCCTTTCCCAGCCGGGCGCTCCGCTCTTTGGCATTGACGTTAACGTATCGAATCTGACCCTCGTCGGCGGCGGCTACCCGCTCAAGCGGAATGGCGAGCTGCTCGGCGCTGTCGGCGTCAGCGGCGGCTCGGTGGAACAGGATCAGGACGTAGCCCTGGCGATGGTCGCCGCCCTCTAACCCAGCATCGTTCGCCGGCCCGGAGCCGCTCTGCAGCGCCCGGCGGCGACCGTGAGGAATCGTAACAATGGCCGCACAGCTAGAGACAGAACAGATTGATACCATCATCCGCCGCGTGATGAATCGGCTCGAGGAACAGCAGCCCGCGCTGCCTCGCTCCTACAATTACCGCGGCGTCTTCTCCGACCCCGACGAAGCGCTGAAGGCCGCGCGTCTCGCGCAGCAATGTTACGCCCGCGAGAGCATGGGCCGGCGCAAAGCGTTCATCAAGGTCATCCGCGAGACGACGATCAACCACGCGCAGCAGCTATCGCAGCTTGCCGTGCAGGAGACCGGCATGGGCCGCGTCGCCGACAAGGTGCTCAAACACCTGCTGGTCGCCGAAAAGACGCCCGGCACAGAAGACCTGCCTGCCGTGGCGCACCTGGGCGACGACGGGCTGACGGTAGAAGAGGTCTCGCCGTTCGGCGTGATCCTCGCCATTACGCCGACCACCAACCCCACGGCGACGATCGTCAACAACGCCATCAGCATGCTCGCCGGCGGCAACACCGTCTTCTTCGCCCCGCATCCCCGGGCGCTGCAAACCTCCCTGACCTGCATCGACCTGCTCAACGAAGCCATCGAGAACATCGGCGGGCCGCCCAACCTGCTCGTCGCCCTGGATTCGGCGGACCTGAAGACCGTCGATTATCTGATGAAGCACCCCGACATCCCGCTGCTTTGCGTCACCGGAGGCACGGCTGTGG
>JAAYYY010000095.1 GCA_012515125.1 Chloroflexota bacterium | reverse complement strand
CCGACGAAACGGTGGGCGCGACGAGCCGGGAAGGGGTATTTGCCGCAGGCGATAACGTCCACGGCCCCGACCTGGTCATCACGGCGATTGCCGCCGCACACAAAGCGGCAGCCAGCATGGCCGCCTATCTGGAAGGACAGCCGGTTCCTCGCCCGGCGCCGCCCGAAACAAAACAGTAACGCTGTTACGCGCCGCCGGCCAGCGGCGCTTTCAGAGCGTGCGGCCCGCCCCTATGGGCTGCCGCACCAATCGTTTCTTATCCTCCTTGTGGCAGACCGCCCGCTTTCCAGCGGGCGGTCTGTTTTTCTGGCGAGGTGTTGCCCTGGCTAGACCGGCGCCGGCGCCGCAGCGCGCACTACCTCGACCAGCTTCATGCGCACCTGCCGGATGCCGTGGGCCAGCGAGCTTTCGTAGGGCACGCCGCTCTTGCGAATAAGGCGCATGACCGCCCGGTTCTCGGGATAAATGTCGGCGACGAACGTTTCGATGCCGCGCGCGAGCGCATGTTCGGCCAGTATTACTGCCAGCCGCGAGCCGATCCCCTGCGCCTGGAAGCGATCTTCGATCAGCAGCGCCGGCTCGGCCGTCTGGTCGCCGCCGGTCACGTAGTAGCCCAGACCAATGATCATGCCCTCATGCTCGACGGCGAAGGCACCGCCGCCCGCCCTGTTCAGCCGGGCGATCTGCGCCAGCTCCGAGGCGGGGGGTATGCGCGGCGACAGGTAGCGCCGGTAAATGGTGTCGGCCGAGAGCCGTTCGTGGAGGGCCTGCAGCTGCTTCACATCGCCGGGATGGAGGGGCCGCATGCGTATCTGCTGCTGGACTGCAGTCTTCTGCGCGAGCATCATTTTGTCTCCTTGCGTTTTGTGGGCGCCGGGCAGGCCGGTCAGCGCTGCGGGCTTTCCATCTCGACGATCGGGGCCTGTTTGTTGTTTTTCCTCATCTCTATCCTCCTACAACTAGCAGCCGCGCGGCTGAGGCCAGCGTGCGCCGGAGCACCTTCCTGGGGGCCAGCGCCGGCGCGTGGATGGGGCGCTGTCGTTCGTTATTCAGCCGGCGAGCGCGTTCTTCAGCGCGCCGCCGCAATTCGTCGTTGATCCGTTCCTGCTTCATCAGCCATTCTTTTTCCGTAACCATGACTGATCTCCTTTCTCTGTCCACGAATCTGCCCCCATCATAGGCAGCGTCCGTCCCCCCTGCGTCGACCCAGGCGTCCCTCGCACCATCTCGCGCCCCACTTTTTGAGATTTCGTCAATTGCGGCGGCGAAATCGGTTCCCTCCCGGCAGCGCGCGGCACGAAAGAGCACCGCGCGAGGCTGCGGCAGCCGTACAACCCGTCTCGATTGGGTCTCAGAAAAAGGAGTCTCTTAGCGGCAGATCAGCACAGGCCAGCGCCGCCAGCGCAGAACCTGCTCTACGGTGCTGCCCCGCACCAGCTCGACGAGCGGCTGGAAGCCATAGCCGCCCATGACGATCAGGTCGCTGCCGGTTGTCTCAGCCGTCTCGCGAATGGCCTCCGCCGGCGCTCCCCGGCGCGTGACGTAGGTGGCCGAGATGCCCCGCGCGATCAGGTAAAAGCGCGCGTCGTCGATGATGGCCTCCGCCTCCCCTTCACTCTCGCCGGCGGTGACGACGACCAGCGGCAGCTCCCACCTGGCGCTGAGGTAGGCGGATACAAAGAGCGCTTCCTTCGCCTTGGGGCTGCCGTCGTAGGCCAGCAACGGGCGCTGTAGGGCCGACGGCTCGCCCGGCACCGCCAGTACCGGCCGGCTGCAGCGCCGGAGGATCGCGCTGAAGCCCGAACTGAGGCGCCCGGCCATCTGCGGGCGCGGCGGGTGGCGCAGCTCCACGACGACCAGATCGGTCCAGCGACCATGGCTGCAGATGACCTCGGAAACGACCCCCCGCTCCAGGACCATCTCCCCGCTCAGTCCGGCGGCCTCGACACGCTGCCGGAACGCTGCCGCCAGCGCTTCGCCCTGCCGGCGCGTCGCCGCGCTCTCCTTCCGCAGGACGTGCAGACCGTGCAGCCGGGACTGCTCGCGCCGGCCGACGACCAGCGCCTGGGCCAGCGCGCGCTCGCCGGCGCCGCTACCGCCCATCGGCACGAGAATGTCGCCAAAGAGGAAAAGCTCAATCCGCTCGGACACCGCCCGCTCGCGCCAGCTCCCGGCCGGCGGTCCGGGCGAGAGGGCCGGCGGCATGACGGCGCTGCGCACCAGCCGGCGCACGCGCTCCAACACGACTTGCCGGTCGCCGCTGTAGCGAGAGACGACGCTGTTCGCCGCGAGATCGGCCTTCACTTCCCAGCCCAGCTCGCGGGCCAGCTCCGCCTGGTGTTCCACTGTCCAGACGTAGAGATCGGTCTCCGTACGTCCGGGGAAGTAGTCCAGGATGCCACGGCGGCGGATGACGGCGACGACCGGCAGATAGATCTCGTCATACCAGCCCGCGACCGCTGCCTCAAACGGGATGGCGCCACCGCCTGGGCCGCGTTCAGGCGCGGCCTCGCGCTGCAGCCAGTCGTGATAGCGGCGGATCTGCTCTCGCAAAACGCGATACTGGCCCGGCGCCGTCACCGTCAGGTCGGCCTCCGGGCGCAATCTGTCCAGCCCCGTCTCGTCCAGAAACGCGGCATACTGCGCCTGGCAGATCAGCTCGTCCTGCTCGGCCCCGGCGGACAGGGGGACGCGGCTCTCCACCACCGTCACGTAGGCGTCGATGTGTGTGCCCCCCAGGCTGCGCGCGACGGAAACCCGGTGGTTGCCGTCGAGCACAAAGTAGGCGTCGCCCACCTGAAAGACCGAAATCGGCGGGATATCCTCCACGCGGTCGTAGGCGGCGCGCACGCGCGCCCAGCGCTCCTGGGCGCTCTCCCGCCGGGGCAGGAAGGTCCGCGTGAAGTCGGCATAACGGCCGACGCTGCCCACAATCGCGTCGAGGGCTATTCGCTGCCGCCCGACATCCTGCCCCTCGCCAATCTGCAGCTGCTCGCTGACCTCCGCAAAGCTGAGCAGCCGGTCGGACCGCCCGGTGAGCTGCGCGACGATCTGTTCAAGCGAGCCGCGCTGCCGGGCCCGATGAAAGTCGTGGAGCGCGTCGAGATAACGCTCGTCTGGTGCAGCCATGCATCCTTACGAGGGTGCCGCTTCCGGCGCCACAT
>JAAYYY010000690.1 GCA_012515125.1 Chloroflexota bacterium | reverse complement strand
GCCTGGCCGTAGACCAGGTCGGCCCTGGCCTGCAGCGTATCTTGTACATCAAGGAGGGCGGCCAGCGAAAGCGGCGAGCCCAGAGATGCGGCCAGCTCGGCCAGCGGGTCGTCGTAGGGCGCAACGACTGCCAGTGCGTCCAGCAGCAGCGACAGCCGGCCGGCGTCACTGCTGCCCTTGCGCGCCACCTGTTTGCGGAAGGTGACTTCCACGGTCCCGTCGGGTAGCGCTTTCTCCTCGACGGCCGCATGGGCCAGCTCCGGGAAGTATTGGACCAGGTGCAGGCGTACCTGCTCGGTCGTGTACGCGCTGCCGGGGTCGTCGAAGCGATGGTCGCCGTAGACAAACAGCCGGCGGGCTGCCGGCGTCGCGCTGGATTGTGCTTGCTGGGTCATGGGTTTCTTCCTTTAGAAGAGAGACAGGTTCTGCGGTCGGGGCTGCGGCTTTGTGGGCTGTAGTTGCACCGGAGGACTGGACGGCGCCTCCTCGACGACTGCCGCTTCGGCAACCGTCTCCGCTCTGGTCTGAACGTCCTGGACCGGGCTCTGCCGCGCTTCCGCCTGCAGGCCGTAAGCCAGCCACGCCTGTTGGATGAGGTCGGCCACGTTTTCCAACGGGCCGCTGGCAAAGACCGGTACGTGGCCAGCCACACCCAGGCTGACGAATGCCGTGCGCGCCGGCCGCTGCGCGTTGTCCGACAGGACACGGATGACAATCGTTACTTCCTGCTCGGCGAGCGGGTCGGTGACTGTCAGGTCGCTCATCTGGATGTTCATTACGTTGTCACCTCTCCTTTCTCCTGTCGCCGGTGCTCGCGCCAGTCTACCATCTTATAGGTAGCAAACTGCAGGCCGTCGTTCAGGGGCAGGCTGAACGGCTTGCCCAGTCCCCGCTGCCACTCGGCCGTGGCCCAGACCAGCAGGGTGAACAACTGTCCGTCGCTGAGGTTGCCGATTTGCTCGCCGAGTTGCTTCTCGAACCACTCCTCGTACCGTTCGCTCGAGGACATCGGCCGGCCGGTCAGGAACTCGAAAGGATGGTAGGCGTCGCCGTAGGTGCGACCGGCCGTGGCCAGCTTCTGGACCTGCTCGCGCAGCCACTCCCGCGGCACACCGGCCGGTTCGGGGTGCTCGGGGATGAGCGTCTCCCAGCTCTCGGCGGGCGCGTACTGCCGGCAGACGGGAACGACGGGACCGCTGTCCTGCATCGGCTGCAGCGCCTGGAAATGGACGCGTCGCGGCCGGTCGGCCCAGGCGCAGTGGGGCGCCGTCTCGTCCTTGGTCGGCGAGGCGTCCAGAAAGTGGCGGCAGCCGGCGCAGGTTGTGGCAAAGGGATGGTCCACCGCCAGCCGGCCGTGCTGTTCCATGAAGTCGCGGATGAGGGCGCGCTGTTTCTCCACGGGCGACGGTTCCGCAGGCGCTGCCGCCTGGGTGGAAGAAGTTACTGCAGCTGGCGGTTCGTTAGTCGCCGGCGCCTGTTCGCCGGAGACGGTTGTCGCTACTGCCGGGTTTTTCTCGGCCTGGGCAGCCTCATCTTCTGCCTGTTCCCTCGCCGCCTGTGCCCGCCACGCCTGCGCCAACGCCTCAAAGCTCCTGACCCGGTAATGTCCGCCTTCGTGGACCACGCCCTCGTGCTCGCTCCAGCTCCAGGGCACGCGCACGTCAAAGGGGTCGTTCGGCGCCAGGCCGTGGATGCAGCGCGTAGCTTCCTCATCGACCCGGCAGGGCATGCCCAGCACGCCGCCCTGGCCGCCGGAGAGGTCCGAACGCAGCGGCTGTCTGGGCAGCTGGTTCAGGGGGCAGGTGTCGCAGGAGAGTTCGACGAGCAGGTGCTCGACCACGGCCGGCCAGTGGATGCTGCCATCCTGGTAGTAGACGTCGCCGCCCAGCGCCTGGAACCAGAGGCTGGCCTTCTCGGCGCCGGCCCACGGCTCCTCGTG
>JAAYYY010000094.1 GCA_012515125.1 Chloroflexota bacterium | reverse complement strand
CTTCACGGCCGGCGGAACCTACAGCGTCACGCTCGCCTATCCGCAGCGCTGGGACGACAGCCTGCAACGCCATGTCGTCACCGTCACCGACGAAGCGGTCGTCGTGGGTGGGGTCGAGCCGGTCAGCGTGCCGGTGGGCGACTTCCTGGCCTGGAAGGTGACTGTCGGCGATGACGCCGCCTGGTACGAGGCGGAGCCGCCCTACACCCTCGTGCAGTACGATTGCGGTATGCTCACCTGGCGGCTGGCGGCAGTGAGGTAGCCTGGCCGTGATTCGTCGGATTGGCATGATTGCCTTTGGTTCGTTCTGGAAATCATAGGCAATCATGCCAATCACATAAATCACAGTTCAGATCCCCCATAATTCCCACACAATTCCACTTGCAGAAAATTCACGCTTTGTTCACAATAGAGGCATCTCTCGTCATAGTCGGGGAACAGGTGCCATGAGCAATCAACACACTCATCATCGTCGTCAGCAGCGCCCGCCCTATGGGCCAAACGTGGTCTGGTCGTATCTACTCGGGGACGCTGTGCGCAGACATTTCACGGGCAGGGGCTACCGGCAGCGGGCCAGCAGGAGCCACGTGCAGAGTTGTGCCAGGAAGGAGATCTACTATGAGCATTAACCGGCTGACCAGCGAAGCGCTGAAGGAGGACTTTCGCCGCACGCCGGCGGTCGATGGGCGCGGCGGCGGCTACAGCGGCCCCTCTTTTATGACGCCGGAGGTGCAGCGCGAGGTCGCCGCGCAATCCAACGCCGTTACCGCCAGCCTGGAGAGCCTGGTCAAGTACATCCCCACCGAAGCGGTCACGCTCTACGTCGCCACGCTGAGCGCCGCCCATCTGCTGCGCTCGCTGATGCCCGGCTTCGACGCCCGCATGATCTACTGGGCCTTTTTCCTGGTAACGCCCGGCCTCTTCCTCTTCGTCTACGCCAGCAAGCGCGCCGCCGACGGCATGAAACCGCTGCCGGCGCCCAAAGAGTGGCCGTGGTGGGAGCTATTCGCCTGCACCGTCGCCTATGCCGTCTGGGGGCTCGCCGTGCCCGGCAACCCCTACGTGGACAGCGCGCTCGTCGGCGCCGTCGCCGCGTTCGGAGCCGTCTTCATCTCCACCCTGCTGACGCTCGCCGAGCCGATCGTCTTGCGCAGCCGGGGGAAGTAGGGGTAAGCTAGAAGCCGTAAGCAATAAGCCGTAAGCTGTAAGCCACAGGCTTACGGCTTGTCGCTCACGGCTCATAGCGTCTGCCATGCTCATCCTCACCCTCGACATCGGGACCGGCACCCAGGATATCTACCTCTACGACAGCCGGCTGCACATGGAGAACGGCTTCAAGCTCGTCGTGCCCGCGCCGACGATGATCGTCCACCGCCGGCTGAAGGAAGCCACGCGCCGGGGCGAGCCGGTGCTGCTCGCCGGCCTGACGATGGGCGGCGGGCCGAGCGCCTGGGCCGCCGACGAACACCTGCGCGCCGGCTATCCCGTCTACGCCACGCCCGACGCCGCCCGCTCCTTCAACGACGACCTCGACGCCATCCGCGAGATGGGCATCACCGTCGTCAGCGAGGACGAGGCGGCCAATCTGCCCGACGACGTCGTCCGCCTGGAGATGCGCGACTTCGACTTCGGCGCGGTCGCCAACGCCCTGGCCCAGTTCGGCATCCGCCTGGATAGGCTGGCGGCGGTCGCCGTCGCCGTCTTCGACCACGGCGCCGCCCCGCCCGGCATCAGCGACCGGCTATTCCGCTTCGACTACATCCGCCAGCGGCTGCAGGCCAGCCGGCGGCTGAGCACCTTCGCCTTCCGCGCGGAAGAGGTGCCGGACATCATGACGCGCATGAAGGCGGTCGTCGCGGCGGCGGGCAGCGTGGACGCGCCGCTGGTGCTCATGGACAGCGCCCCGGCCGGCGTGCTCGGCGCCACCTTCGACGCCGCCGCGCGCCCCGGCGAGCGCCGCCTATACGCCAACGTCGGCAACCTGCACACGCTCGCCTTCCGCCTCGGCCCGGATGGCGCCGAGGGCACCTTCGAGCACCACACCGGCATGCTCGACGGCCCGAAGCTGGAAGGGCTGCTGCGCGAGCTGGCCGCCGGCACGCTGCAGCACGAGCGCGTCTATGCCGACCACGGCCACGGCGCCTACATCCCCGACCCCACGCCGCTGCCCCTGCCGGAAGGGGAGTCGGCGGTCGTCGTCACCGGCCCGCGCCGCGCCCTGCTCGCCGGCTCGGCGCTGCGCCCCACCTTCGCCACCCCGTTCGGCGACATGATGCTGGCCGGCTGCT
>JAAYYY010000093.1 GCA_012515125.1 Chloroflexota bacterium | reverse complement strand
TCCGCCTGGGCGCCACCGACGTGACCATCGTCTATCGCCGCACCGAAGCGGAGATGCCCGGCAACGCCAAAGAGCGGGCCATTTGCCTGGAAGAAGGGGTCAGGATTGATTATCTGCAGGCGCCGGTCGAGTACATCGGCGACGAGCAGGGGCGGCTGCGGGCGATGAAAATCGTGCCCATGACGCTCGGCGAGCCGGATCGCTCCGGGCGCCGCCGGCCGGTGCCCATGGAAGGGGCTGAGTTTGTGCGCGAGGTGGACACCGTCGTGCTGGCGGTCGGTTACTGGCCCGACCCGCTCCTCGGCGAGCGCACGCCCGATCTGGCGACGCACAAATGGGGCCTGATCCTCGCCGACGAAACGGTGGGCGCGACGAGCCGGGAAGGGGTATTTGCCGCAGGCGACAACGTCCACGGGCCCGACCTGGTCATTACGGCGATTGCCGCCGCCCACAAAGCGGCAGCCAGCATGGCCGCCTATCTGGAAGGACAGCCGGTCCCTCGCCCGGCGCCGCCCGAAACAAAACAGTAGCGCTGTTACGCGCCGCCGGCCAGCGGCGCTTTCAGAACGTGCGGCCCGCCTCTGGAGGCCGCCGCACCAATCGTTTCTTATCCTCCTTGTGGCAGACCGCCCGCTGGAAAGCGGGCGGTCTGTTCTTCTGGCGGCTGTTGCCCCGGCTAAAGCGGCGCCGGGGCGGCGGCGCGGACGACCTCGACCAGCTTCATACGCACCTGGCGGACGCCGTGGGCCAGCGTGCTTTCGTAGGGGACGCCGCTCTTGCGGATGAGGCGCATGACGGCGCGGTTTTCCGGGTAGATGTCGGCGACGAACGTTTCGATGCCGCGCGCAAGGGCATGTTCGGCGAGGGTTACGGCCAGCCGCAGGCCGATGCCCTGCGCCTGGAAGCGGTCTTCGATCAGCAGCGCCGGCTCGGCCGTCTGGTCGTCGCCGGTCACGTAGTAGCCCACGCCGATGATCGTCCCCTCATGCTCGACGGCGAAGGCGCCGCCGCCCGCCCTGTTCAGCCGGGCGATCTGCGCCAGCTCCGAAGCGGGGGGGATGCGCGGCGACAGGTAGCGCCGGTAGATGGTGTCGGCCGAGAGCCGTTCGTGGAGGGCCTGCAGCTGCTTCACATCGCCGGGATGGAGGGGCCGCATGCGTATCTGCTGCTGGACTGCCGTTTTCTGCGCGAGCATCATTTTGTCTCCTTACGTTTTGTCGGGCCGGGCAAGCCGGTCAGCGCTGCGGGCTTTCCATCTCGACGATCGGGGCCTGATTGTTCTTCTTCCTCATCTCTATCCTCCTACAACAAGCAGCCGTGCGGCTGAAGCCAGCGTGCGCCGGAGCGCCTTCCTGGGGGCCAGCGCCGGCACGTGGATGTGGCGCTGCCGTTCGTTACTCAGCCGGCGAGCGCGTTCTTCAGCGCGCTGCCGCAATTCGTCGTTTATCTGTTCCTGCTTCATCAGCCACTCTTTTTCCGTATACACGACTGATCTCCTTTCCCTGTCCACGAATCTGTCACCATCATAGGCAGCGTCCGTCCCCCCTGCGTCGATCCAGGCGTCCCTCGAACTATCTCGAACCCCACTTTTTTGAGATTTCGTCAGTTGCGGAGGCAAAATCGGCCCCATTCCGGCAGCTCGCGGTCCTGGCTCGCGCCAGCCGCACGATCAGTCTCGATTGGGTTGCAGAAAAAGGAGTCTCTTAGCGGCAGATCAGCACAGGCCAGCGCCGCCAGCGCAGAACCTGTTCTACGGTGCTGCCCCGCACCAGCTCGAGGAGCGGCTGGAAGCCATAGCCGCCCATGACGATCAGGTCGCGACCGGTTGCCTCAGCCGTCTCGCGAATGGCCTCCGCCGGCTCTCCCCGGCGCGTGACGTAGGTGGCCGAGATGCCCCGGGCGATCAGGTAAAAGCGCGCGTCGTCGATGATGGCCTCCGCTTCCCCTTCACTCTCGCCGGCGGTGACGACGACCAGCGGCAGCTCCCACCTGGCGCTGAGGTAGGCGGATACAAAGAGCGCTTCCTTCGCCTTAGGGCTGCCGTCGTAGGCCAGCAACGGGCGCTGTAAGGCCGACGGCTCGCCTGGCACCGCCAGCACCGGCCGGCTGCAGCGCCGGAGGATCGCGCTGAAGCCCGAGCTGAGGCGCCCGGCCATCTGCGGGAGCGGCGGGTGGCGCAGCTCGACGACGACCAGATCGGTCCAGCGACCATGGCTGCAGATGGCCTCGGAAACGGCTCCCCGCTCCAGGACCATCTCGCCGGTCAGGCCGGCGGCCTCGACACGCTGCCGGAAGCCTGCTGCCAGCGCCTCCCCCTGCCGGCGCGCCTCCGCGCTCTCTTGCCGAAGGACATGCAGGCCGTGCAGCCGTGACTGCTCGCGGCGACCGACGATGAGCGCCTGCTCCAGCGCGCGCTCGCCGACCCCCTCTCGGCCCATGGGCACGAGAATGTCGCCAAAGAGGAACAGCTCGATCCGTTCGGACACTGCCCGCTCGCGCCAGATCCCCGCTGGCGGCCCTGGCGAGAGGGGCGGCGGCGTTACGGCGCTGCGCACCCGCTGGCGCACGCGCTCCAGCACTTTCTGCCGGTCGCCGCTGTAGCGAGAGACGACGCTGTTCGCCGCGAGATCGACCTTCACTTCCCAGCCCAGCTCGCGGGCCAGCTCCGCCTGGTGTTCCACGGTCCAGACGTAGAGATCGGTCTCCGTGCGCCCAGGAAAGTAGTCCAGGATGCCCCGGCGGCGGATGACGGCGACGACCGGCATGTAGATCTCGTCATACCAGCCCGCGACCGCCGCCTCAAACGGTACGGCGCCGGCGCCCGGGCCGCGTTCGGGCGCGGCCTCGCGCTGCAGCCAGTCGTGATAGCGGCCGATTTGTGCTTTCAGCACGCGATACTGCCCCGGCGCCGTCACCGTCAGATCAGCCTCCGGGCGCAATCTGTCCAGCTCCGTCTCTTCGAGAAAGGCCGCGTACTGCGCCTGGCAAATCAGCTCGTCCTGCTCGGCCCCGGCCGACAGCGGGACGCGGCTCTCCACGACTGTTACGTAGGCGTCAATGTGTGTCGCCCCCAGGCTGCGGGCGACAGAGACCCGGTGGTTGCCGTCGAGCACGAAGTAGGCATCGCCCACCTGAAAGACCGAAATCGGTGGGATGTCCTCCACGCGGTCGTAGGCGGCGCGCACGCGCGCCCAGCGCTCCTGCCCGCCCTCCCGCCGGGGCAGGAAGGTGCGCGTGAAGTCAGCATAACGACCGACGCTGCCCACAATCGCGTCGAGGGCTATTCGCTGCCGCCCGGCGTCCTGCCCCTCGCCGACCTGGAGCTGCTCGCTGACCTCCGCAAAGCTGAGCAGCCGGTCGGACCGGCCGGTAAGCTGCGCGACGATCTGTTCAAGCGAGCCGCGCTGCCGGGCCCGATGAAAGTCGTGGAGCGCGTCGAGATAACGCTCGTCTGGTGCAGCCATGCATCCTTACGAGGGTGCCGCTTCCGGCGCCACAT
>JAAYYY010000003.1 GCA_012515125.1 Chloroflexota bacterium | reverse complement strand
ATTGGACAGCTACGCGGACGTTGACGAGGTGAGCAGGCGTCTGAATATCCATCCTGAATCGGTCCGCCGGCTCATTCGCCAGGGCAAGTTGCCGGCCATTAAGTTCGGCAACAAATGGCTGGTCGAGACGGCCATTCTGGAGCAGTTCGCCAGCCGATACGATCCGCGCCCTGGCAATAAGGCGACTTTGTTGTAGAGTAAGGCATTCCAGTTCGCGGCGACGCGACCTGTTAGTCAGCGTACACAGAGAGGGTTAGCCAGATGCAGAGAAAACCAGAAATAGAGAACTTCGCCCGCATCCGGGTCGTTGGCGTTGGCGGCGGCGGCAGTAATGCCGTCAACCGCATGATCGAGGCCGGCGTGTCCGGCGTTGACTTCGTAGCTATCAACACCGATTCCCAGGCCTTGCTGCTATCGGAGGCGCCGACCCGCGTCCACATCGGCGAGAAGGCGACGCGGGGCCTGGGCGCCGGTGGCAATCCCGAGATGGGGGAGAAGGCTGCCTCTGAGTCGATCGAAGAGCTCTACGAAGTGCTCAAGGGTTCGGACATGGTCTTTGTGACCGCCGGTATGGGCGGCGGCACAGGCACGGGCGCCGCGCCGGTTGTCGCCAAAGTTGCCCGGGAGCAGGGCGCCCTGACCATCGGCGTCGTCACGCGCCCATTCATGTTTGAGGGTACTCAGCGGAACAAGGTCGCCGAACAGGGCCTCGAAGCGCTCAAAGAGCATGTGGACACGCTGATCATCATTCCTAACGACCGCCTCCTGGAGATGACCGACCGCCGTGTGAGCCTCAATGAGTCGTTCCGCATGGCCGATGACGTGCTCCGCCAGGGCATCCAGGGCATCAGCGAGCTGATTACCGTACCTGGCCTGATCAACCTCGACTTTGCCGACGTGCGCGCCATTATGTCCCAGGGCGGCGCGGCGCTCATGGCTGTCGGGGTCGGCGAAGGGGAAGACCGGGCGCGCATCGCCGCGGAACAGGCCATCAGCTCCCGGCTGCTGGACGTTACCATCGACGGCGCGCAGGGCATCCTCTTCAACGTCACCGGTGGCCCGAAGATGAGCCTCTACGAGGTCAACCAGGCCGCGGCCATCATCCGCGAGACCGCTCATCCAGACGCCAACATGATTTTCGGCGCCGTCATCGACGAGACGATGGAAGACAGGGTGCGGATCACCGTCATTGCCACCGGCTTCGAGCGTACGCTGCCCTCGCGTCGCCAGGTATTGCAGCAGCAGTATGGGCAGCAGGGGCCGGCGACCAGCAGCTCTAGCAGCAGCAGCGAGCGGCCCGCCCCGTCGCGCCAGGTGCCGCCTCGCCCCGCGCCCCCGCGTGAGGAAGAAGAGGAAAAGCCGAAGTTCTCTCCCGACAACATCGACATCCCCGCCTTCCTGCGCCGCCGCTAGCTGACAGGCTTACACACGGGATATGCCCTCTCGCCGGCGCCCCCTGTCCAACCGGGCAGGGGGCGCCCTTCATTGTGCCCAAAAAGAAACGCCCGGCAGTGATACCTGCCGGGCATCTTCTTCTCTCTTCTAGCTTCCTACTTCTAACGAGAAACCGGTCCTAAATCTCGTCGTCGAGTTCGTCGTCGTCCCAGTCCTCGTCGTCGTCCCAATCCTCGTCGTCGTCCCAGTCTTCGTCGTCATCCCAGTCTTCGTCGTCCCAGTCCTCGTCGTCATCGTCGAACGGGCCGGCCAAGAGGTAGAGCAGTTCCCACTCAGACATTTTCTTTCTCCTTTTCAGGAAACTACGTCAGCAATCGCTATCGGCTTGCGTACTGCTGTAAGCAGGCAGT
>JAAYYY010000689.1 GCA_012515125.1 Chloroflexota bacterium | reverse complement strand
AGCCGCTGGAGATCGGCGAGAAGGTTCAGAATTGCGTCGTAGTCACGCGGCGCTCGCGACAGAATCGTCTGGAGCTGGGCCGGCGAGATGATGTCGGGCCGGGCGCGCAGATGGTCCAGGAGAGAGCCGTACCGGGAGTTCTTGATGTCACCCCATTCTGGATCCCAGAAGCTGGCCGGATCGATGTCCTCATAGCGCGCCGGCCCGCCAGGCGGCGGCGCTTCTACCTGCCGGCGGGGCGCCGGCGCCACCTGATCCACGACATGCTGCCACGACGCGGGCGGCACGCCGGTGGGCGCGCGCTCGCGCAGCGCCTGCTGCAGGGCCGGCTGCTCGGCGGTGAAGGATTGCAGCGTGCGCACCAGGCGCATCAGCCGCTGGCCCTCCGGCAGTTGAGCGGCAGCGCGCAGGGTCGCCACGACGGTCTGCAGTTGCGGCAGGGATAACACGTGGCTCAATTCGCCGACGAGGGCGCGGACCTCCGGCGCGACCGTTCCGGGCGGCAGCTCCACGTCCAGGTCGAGGGCCGCGCGCGCCGGCGCCGCCGGGACTGCTTCGGCGGCCACGTAGCCGCGCCCGGGCTCCATCTCCATGTCGCGCAGGGCGAGCCGGTGCTGGTCGATCTGGCGCTGCAGGCCGGCGATGTCGGCAAGGAGGCGGCGCTGCGCGCCCGGGTCGCCGGCGACCTGATCGAGCTGAGCCAGCCGGTCCTGGATGATGCGGGGCAGCTTCTCCAGCTCCAGCCGCGCCTCCCAGCCGCGCGTGCCGGGCGGAGGCGTGCCGTTGAGCGCCATCCAGGCCGCCATACGGTCGAGCAGGCGGCGCACCTGCCCGGCGAGCCCGGCGTAGCGGCGCATCAGGCGCACGGTGCCCACGTGCAGGCGGATGTCGTTGGCCGTGGCAGCAACGCCGGCGCGCACGTGAATGTTGCGCACCAGACCGGTGACCTCGTCGATCTCATAATGGACGCGAACGGTATTCCCGCGCAGCGCCGGGTCCACGGTCACGGGAACCCGGCCGCGCAGGTCGCGGGGCAGGACGGCGTCCACATGGACAGGCTGCCCGTCCAGCCCGCGCACGACCTGGCGCGAGAGCGCGTCGGCCTGGGCCGCCAACGCCTGGGGCGGCGCACCCTCGACCACGAGCAGGCGCAGCCGGCCGTCCAGGGTGACGAGCGCGCCCGGCCCCGGCTGCCCGCGGGAGAGGCGGGCAAAGTCGGCGTCGCCGACCACCTGCATGGGCACGCCAGCCAGCACGCCGCGCTGCGCCGGCGGCAGGCCGGATAGCATCTGCCCGCGCAGCCGGCGCTGGAGCTGCTGCGCCGCATCCTGATCGGCGAGGCGGAGCGCCACACCCTGGTCAAACTGGCGCAGGAACGTGCGCATGTCGGCGCCGGGGTTTTCGGCCTGATAGCGGCGCCAGGCGGCCAGCCGCTCCTCCGGCCGGCCGCGATGGGCCAGAATGTCGCCCGTGCGTGGGACGGGACCTGCTTCGTGGGGCATGCGGATGCCGCCGAGGCTGCCCACGCCGGCGCCAAGGACGGCGCCCAGGCCCGTTTCCAGCACCGTGCCCAGGGCGATGTTCGCCAGGATGTTGCCCTGTTTCCAGTTCTGTTCGTTGAGCAGGTTGCCGGTGAGGGCCGAGGGGAAGGCGGAGACAAGCCCCTCGCCGCCCTCGACGACAGCATGGGCAAAAACGCGCTGCGTGCGGCTGGGGCTCACCGCCATCGCGCCGAGCCGCTCCACGCCACGGGCGAACATGCCGCGCACCGTGCCCCGGCTGGCTGCGGCAGCGGCAAAACGGCCGGCGCGGGCGGCCTTGAGGGCGGCCCCGCCGATGCCTGCCGTGGGAATCGAGATGGCTACGTCCACAGCACCTACGGCGGCGTCGGTGGCGATCTCTTCCCAGCCGTAGGCGCCGCCCTTAATCGCCAGCTTGGCGCCGATGGTGATGATCGCCGCCGCGGCAGCGCCGATGGCGGCGGCGGCAACCAGCCCAACACCGGGGATGAGCGAGGCCAGCGCGCCGACGATAATCGCCCCGACGAGCGCGGCCATGGTGGCGAAGTTGACGAACTGGTCGATCTTGGCGCCGTAGTTCTGCGCCGACAGCTCGGCGCCGCGTATCCGCGCCGCGAACTCGGCCGGGTCGCCACGGAAACGTCCCTCGGCGTCGAACTGGTCAACGTAAGGGCCACTCTGCGGCTGTCCATCCGGCCCAAAGGTGATCGGCCCGCCGACCATCGCGTTCAGCTCGGCCTCGTTGTATTCCAGGGAGCGCTCCTGCCGCGAGCCTTCGGCCAGCCAGCGACCGAAGGCGCCGGTCTCCTCGCGCCGCTGGTGGATGGCAAAGGCGGCGACTTCGGCGCGCTCCCTGTCGTTGCGGGGCTGGCCCAGCAGGAGGCGCTCGGCGCGCAGACGGTCTTCGCCGGAAAGCTCGGTAAAAGTGCCCCCGTGCCCGAACACGCCCATCTCGGCGTAGAGGTCTTTGCCCGTCCTGGCCCTGTGGCCGGCCCGCATCTCGGCGATCTCGTCGCGGTTCATCCGCCCCAGCGTGCGGTCGATCAGCTCCTCGGTGGTGCCCACCCCTTCCATGGCGAATTCGAGGGCCAGGCCGGCTGTCGCGGGCGTGGAATGCTCGTCGCGCACCAGCCCTTCGACGAGGGCGTTGCCGGTATCGCTCAGATCCTCGTCCTGGAGCTGCGTGATGACCTCGGCCTGGGCGGCCTCCGGGCTATCCGGCGGGCCGCTGCCGTAGCGAGTGGCAAAGAGCTCGAACACCTCCTGACGCTCGCGCCGCGCCCGCTCGCGCACCTCGTCGGGGACCGGGTTGTTGGGATTGAGCCGGGGATCGACCAGGGCCTCGTCCAGCTTCATAATGTCCGGGCCGCCTGACCTTTCTGCTTCCACGCCGAGGCGGGCGGCGCGGGCCTCCACGCTGCCCTCTCCGAGGAAGATGAGGGCCCGGGCGAGATCCTGCTGGCGCTCGCCCACGCGCAGCGTTTCCGTGTAGGTCTCGCCACGGCCGGCCGAACGGGTAACCTCAATCTCGCGTATGGCGTAGGCGTAGAGGCTCTCGGCTGCGGCCTCTTCGGAAATTGTCTCCCCGGCGTCGAGATCGACCTCGCCACGGATGTGGGCAAATTCGCGCTGCACACGCTGGCGGCGCTCTTCGGCGCTGAGGAGGCGCCCGCCGTGCTCTTCGGCCGTGGCGGCGCGGCTGTATTCGGCAAGGACGGTATTGAGGGCGTCGTCATCGCCCCGGCGGCGGGCAGAGTCGATGCGCTGCTGCATGCGGTAGGCGTCGGCGCGGAAGGGGTTGCCGGCGTCCAGCGCTTCGAAGACGTTGAGGTCGGTGCTGTCTTCGTCCAGCGCCTCGCGCACCTCTTCGCGCGTCTCCTCCCACTCGTCCAGCCCGTGCAGCTCCTCAAGCTGTTCCGGCGTCAGGGCGCGCATGATGGCCTCGATGCGGTCTTCTTCGTCGTTGTACCAGTGCATCGAGGCTTCCAGCTCGTAGCGGGCGCCGATGGCCGTGTTGCCGGCGACGTAGTTGATCGCCGCGTAGTAATCGTCGCTGCCCTCGTCCAGCGCCCAGGCCAGCGTGCGCTCCAGAATGTAGCCGCGCATGTACCAGAGCTGGGTGATGGCTGCGCCCTGGGCGGCCGTCAGCCCGCGCAGCGCGCCGGTGACGCCACCCTCGTCCACCTTGTCGATGATGCCGTAATCGAGGGCCGCCACCAGCTTTTCGATGCGCACCTCCAGCCCATCGCGCACCGTCGTCCAGGCTGCGGTCAGCGCCGGCTCGAAGAAGGTCGCCGGCTCCATCTGCGGCAGGAGCCATTCCCGGAAGGCGTCGCTCTGCGTGTTCAGCTCCAGGAGGAACGGCGGGTAGCCTTCGGCGAGCTGCCGCTCGACGGGCTCCAGCGCCTCGGCAAAGACTTCGGCCAGCGGCTGCGCCCATAGCTCCGCCGTCTGGGTGACGGCGCCGGCGACGGCGGCAAAACCGCTCGTCAGCGCGGTCGCCGACTCGCCGATGGAGGAAGCGAGCGTTTCCACCGTGGTCATCAGCTCGGCGCCGGTCTCAGCCACCCGCTCTTCCATCTGCACGCGCCCTTCGGCGCCCTGGGCTGCGATTTCCGGCAGGCGCACGGCCTGTACCGT
>JAAYYY010000688.1 GCA_012515125.1 Chloroflexota bacterium | reverse complement strand
TCGACCTCCTTGGGCAGGAAAAAGTCCATCTGCACGCGGTCGGCGATGCCGTCCTGGTTGGGCGTGAAGGTGTCGCGGGTCAGGGCGAAGTCGCGGATTTCGGGAAGGACCGCATCGGCGCCGGCAATAGTCAGATTCCCAACCGCTACGTCCTGGTTGCCCCGCTCGTCCGTCGCCTCGATGACCCAGCTGTAGTCGCCGTTCTGGAGCAGTCGAGCCAGGACCTGCCCGTCGAAGCTCTCGCCCGGCAGCTCGTAGCCCTCGACAACGCCGCTGAAATAGACGCTATACTCCCCCACCCCACGCGGCTGTTCGCGCCGGAAATAATAGCGCTCGCCCGCGGCGTCCTCGAAGTAAATGGAGACCGTGGCATTGCGCGAGATCTCGTAGGAGATGAGGGTAATATCCTGGTCACCGTCGGCGTTGGGTGTAATGATACTATCGGCGACGGTAGGGTTGCGCAGAATGGAGCTATCGCCGCGGATCAGGCGCCAGCCCAACGCGAGGGCCACGACGACGACGAGCACGGCGACAAGGGTCACGACGTAGGGAAAGCGTTGCTCTCTGGCCATGTTTCTAGTGTACCAGAGGGGAGAAAGAGGATCGAAACGCCATTTGCTGCCACTAGGCGGGCTCTCATGTTCTGGCCCTAAATCTGGTTGCCCGCCCCCTGCCCCACAGCTAAAATCGTCGTTTGCACGCGAGAGAGGATTAATGGAGCAGTACGGAAGAGATCGACTGTGGCCGTTCGCCCAGGGGGGCGGCCCAACTATTACCCTGTTCACTGCCTTCTGGGCGCTTGCGTTGTTCAATTGGCGGTCCAGGCGCGGCCGCGGCGCAGGGATCCTGCTCGCCGCCGTCACGGCGCTCTGGCTGGCGCTGCTCTACTTCTTCCGTGACCCGAATCGCCCTCGGGTCAGCGAGCCGGGGCTGGCGATGAGCGCGGCTGATGGCAAGGTGATGGCAGTCGTCAGAGAGTACGAGCCGGTCTATCTACGGCGAGAAATGCTGCGCATCAGTACCTTTCTCGACGTGACAGACGTTCACGTGCAGCGCATTCCTCTCGGGGGCACTGTACGCCAGATCGTCGCCCGGCCGGGCAAGTTCCTGCAGGCTTTCCGCCCGGAAGCATCTACAGAGAACGAGTCGATTGCCATGGAGATCGAAACGCCATACGGCCCGGTATTGGTGAAACAAATCGCCGGCATCATGGCCCGGCGCTGCGTAAACTATGCCAGGCCGGGACAGCAGGTGACCACTGGAGAGCGCTTCGGCCTGATCCGCTTTGGCTCGCGTGTGGATCTTTTCTTGCCGCTGCACGCCAGCCCCCTCGTGGCCGAGGGGGATCGGGTATATGGCGCGCTGACGCCGGTTGCCCGGCTGGAGCCGGCTCAGGACTAGCCCGATGCTTGAGCGCATGCAGGGTAGCCGGGCCCGCTACCTCGTCCCCAACGGCATCACCTTTCTTTCGCTGGCCTGCGGCGTGGCTGCCATCCTGGCCAGCGCAGCGGACCAGCTGGATACGGCCGGCGCCCTGATCCTCATCAGCTACATCCTCGACCTCTTTGACGGCGAGCTGGCCCGGCGGCTGCAGGCCGGTTCTTCCTTTGGCCTGCAGCTCGATTCGCTGGTCGATATGGTTAGCCTGGGCACGGCGCCGGCTATTCTGGCTTTCAGCTATCTACAGGACAGCCTGCGGGAAAACAATCTGCAATGGACTTTGCTGTGGCTGCTGACCATACTCTATACGCTCGCCGGCGCTTTCCGGCTGGCCCGCTTCAATCTGTTGCCCATGAAACAGGGGCAAACAGCGTCGCTGGGCCTGACGATTTCGACCAGCGGCGCCACGCTCGCCCTGGCAGTCGTCTCCCACCAGGTTACGGGCGCAGTGGCGCCGCCCGTGCTCTTCCTGCCGCTCCTGCTGCTCCTGTCCCTGCTGATGGTCAGCCGCATCCCCCACCCTTCGCTCACCTGGCTCTTTTCCTATCGCCTGGTCAACCTGTTCTATCTCGCTTACTTCGCCGTTGCCTTTTTCATCTTCCGGCTGCCGGCCGTCGCCGTCTGGTTTCTCTTCAACGTTGGCTATGTGGGGGCCGCGCTGACGCGCAGCCTGCTGCGTGGACAGAATGAGGCCGGCTGAGAGCGCGCCCGAGAGCTGGGGAGAACGGCTTGGCACGCGCTGGCGCGAGCTGCTGGGCGATGGGCTTTTCGCCTACTCGCGCCTCGTCATGCTGACGAGCTGTTTCCGCGTGGAGGGCTGGCAGAACATGGACGCGGCCCAGACCAGCGGGCGGCCGTTGCTCTGGAGCCTCTGGCACGAACAGATGATGACCTTTGTCGTCTTTGCCGACCGCTTCCTGCAGCGTGACGACTTCGTGGCTGTGGTCGTCGGCGATGATCGCGGCGATACGTTGAGCCGCTACGGGTCGCACTTTGGCTCGCGCCCGCACAAAGTGGATATGAAGGGCAACCCCGTGGCAGCAGGGCGGGCCGTCTTGCACATCGTCAAGGCGCTGCAGGGCGGGCGGCAGTCGATGATTGCCCCCGATGGGCCGGATGGACCGGCCTACGTCCCCAAGCCCGGTGTCACCTTTCTTGCGCGGAAGGCCGAAGCGGCTGTTCTGCCGATCGGGCTCTGTTCCCGGCAGGCTTACCGGCTGAAGCGCTGGGACCGCTACATGGTGCCCGTTCCCTTCGGGAAGCTGCACGTGACCATCGGCGAGCCTATCTACGCCAACCGGCGGGACGACGATCAACTGCTGGCCCAGACGATCGGCGCGGCCCTACACAGAACGCGGACGCGCGCGCAGGTAATGGCCGGCATCCGCCCCTTTTTGTAGCCTGCTCTATCCCCCTCCGAATACAGCCACAACGACCTGTGGCGTGACCAACGCTTCGATCAGCGCGGCGAGCAGCAGCAGCGGCGCGGCAACACCCACAAACAACCGGCTGAAGTCGGCCGCGGCTGTCAGCCAGCTCTCGCTGATCGTCCGGCCGTGCGTCGGGGCGATCAGCGACGACTGCCACCGGAGCGCGGCGGCGGCAACCAGGAGCAGCGCCGGCAGCTCGACAGTGGCGTGCGGGGCGATAGTCGCCAGCAGGAACTGCCAGGGGCTTTCTCCGGCAGCGGCCAGCTGCGCCGCCATATAGGCAATCAGCGTCCAGGGCAGCATGTAGACGCCCAGGCCGGCGACGCCAAAGGTGAAGACGCCCAGAAGTGAGGCCAGGACAATAACCCGCAGGTTGTGGGTGAAGATCAGCAGGGGCAGGCGGCCGGCCACACCTGCAATCCGCGAGATGTTCTGAACCTGATCAATCTCTGATAACCGTGCCTGCAGCGCCGGCGGGAAAGGGTAATGCTGGGCGAGGAAGTAGCCGACGAACAGAGCGCCAAGAAAGGCGATGAATGCCGCCGTCAGGGGCATCCGGTGTCCGGGCAGGAGGGCTAGCGTCTGCCGGTACCAGTTGCGCAACGAGGGGTAACGGCCCTCCGGCGAGCGTCCGGTCAGCCGATTCCAGAAGAGCCGGGCCATCCACCCGAGGCGGATCTGGTCGATATCCCGGCCCAGCAGCTCTTCGCGATTGAAGACGTAGATACCCATGCGGACGAGAATTACCGCTGTGATGAGTAGTGCCAGCAGGAGCCACCAGAGGCCGGCGTAATTGCCCCAGAACATAACGACTGCTTCAAACTGGAGCAGCAGCGCCATGGGCACGATGATAAAGCTGGCCAGCAGGTTAGCCGCGCGCGTGCTGGTTGTCTGGCTGGAGACGATGACCGCGCCGGACACCATCATGATTCCCTGAATCGTCGTCAGCAGCACTGTCTGCACGAGGAGCTGCCACGACGGATACCAGCCCACCGTCACTGCCAGACCGGCCAGATAGACGGCAATGCCCAGGTAGCTGGCGGTGAGAGGCGGCACGACCGCCGCCAGCATCTTGCCGAGATAGAGCTGCTGGTTGGTAAGGGGCGTCGCCAGAAGCGGCTCCAGGCTGTTGCGCTCTTTCTCTCCGACAAAAGTCTCCAGGGCAATGACAAGAGAAAAGGAGGTGGGGAAGAAACCGACGACCAGCAGCAGGAACGGCACGAGGCGCGTGCCGACGATCTCCGCGCCATAGTCGGAGACAAAACTGAGCAGCCGCCCGGCCGTGAAGTTCATCAGCAGAGGAAAGACGAGCGTCAGGATGAAGATGGGAACAATGATGCGCCAGTCGCGGAAAGCATCGCGCACTTCGCGCCGCGTGATGATCAGCGCCAGGCGCAGATCGTGGCGGGCAATTGGCCAGCGCACGCGTCTGCGCGGCAGCGCCTGCACCCGTTGGGCAGTAGCCATTACGCTTCTTCCTCCCGGCGCGGAAGCGCACCGACAACGCTGAGGTAAACGTCTTCAAGGCTCTGGGGCAGGGGCTGCAGGCTAACGACGCCCAGCCCGAGCTGCGTCAGCCGCTGGACGAGGCGCGGGTTTGTGGCGGCTGGGTCGGCCGTGCGGTAGCGGATGACGTCGTCGGCACTCTGTTCGGCAGTGATGACGTCGGCCAACAGCTCTATCTCCCCGTTGAGCGGCCGGTCAAGTTTCACCTCCATAGTCGGTGCTCCCAGCAGATCCCGCTTGAGCTGGGCCGCGCTGCCCTGGGCGACAATCAGGCCCCTGTTTATGATGGCGATGCGATCGGCGAGCGCCTCAGCTTCGGCCAGATTGTGAGTACAGAGAATGATGCTGCGCCGATCCTGGCGCAGCTCGGCAATCGCATCGCGGACGAGTTTTGCGCTATGGGGGTCCATCGCCGACGTTGGCTCGTCCAGCAGCAAGACCGCCGGATCGTGAAGCATGGCGCGGATAATGCCGACCTTCTGCCGCATTCCCTTGGAGTAAATGCCCAGGCGCTTATCCGCCACGCCCTCCATCGCAAAACGGGCAAACAACTCCAGGCTGCGGCGGGCGGTCGTGCTATCGTCCAGACCATAGAGCCGGCCGTAAAAGACCAGATATTCAAGCCCGGTCATGCGCAGGTAGAGCCCCGGCTGTTCGGTCAGCAATCCCACGGAGCGGCGAACCTGATCGGCCTCGGCGACGACGTCATAGCCGTTGACCCGCGCGTGCCCGCTTGTGGGCTGCAGAATGGCGCTCAACATGCGCACCGTCGTCGTCTTTCCCGCGCCGTTGGGGCCGAGCAGGGCCAGCAGTTCGCCCTCGCGAACCTGCAGATTAACGTCGCGCACGGCTTCAAAGTCGTCGAAGCGCTTGCCCAGGTTCTCGGTGATAATCATCGTTGCAGATTCTCCTGCCGATCGAAAAGTCGCGCCACCTCGTCACGCGCCGGTCGGGCGAGCGGCAGGCGCCCGTCTTCTGTCTCCAGCCAAACGGCAGCCTCGCCCTCGACGACCTGCCCGATGTCGTGGCAGGCGATTCCGGCGCGCTGCAGCGCCGCGCGGATCGCCGCGACATTATCGCCGGCCGGTGCGGCCAGGAGCAGCGCTCCAGAAGCAATCGTCGCCAGAGGATCGATACCCAGCGCCGCACACAGGCGCGCCGCCAGCGGCAATACGGGAATAGCGTCGGGCTCGACAAGCAGCGCCCGCCCGCTCGCCTCGGCCAGCTCCCAGAGCGCAGTAGCAATGCCCCCTTCGGTTGGGTCGTGCATCGCGTGGACCGTCCCGTGCGCCTGCGCCACCTGTGCGTCGCGTAACACACTGATGCCGGGATCATGCAGATAACCTGCCGCTTCGTCAAGCTCGGCTGCTGTGAACTGCCGCTGCAGTTCGTCGCGGAATTCGCGGGCCAGAATGGCAGCGCCCTCCAGCGGCACGCCTTTCGTCAGCAGCAGCCGGTCGCCGGGCATTGCGTCGCACGGTGAAACCAGTCTGTCCTCGGCCACTTCGCCAATCAGTGTGCCGACAGCCAGGGGCCGCTCCAGCCCGTAGGTCACTTCCGTATGGCCGCCGACCACGGCGATGTCCATCTTGCGGCAGGCCGCATAGACCTGCTCCATGAGCGTGATCGCCAGGGCGGCGTCAGTGGCGCCGTCCGGGAGCAGCAGGGTCACCAGAAGCCAGCGCGGGACGGCCCCCACCGTGGCGAGATCGTTGGCGTTCACCTGGACCAGATACCAGCCGAGGTCGTTGGTGGCGAACGTGATCGGATCGGATTTCAGGGCGAGCAGCGTGTCGCCCACCCGGATGATGGCACAGTCGATGCCCGGCGCCGGCCCCATGACCACGCCAGGCCCGCCGGGCGCGCCAGCCAGAAGCTGCGCGAGCAGCGCCGGCGGCAGCTTACCTACAGGAATGTTGCTCATGACCCTACCTGCTTACCTGCTCTCCACGCTTGATTGTTGAGGTATTATACTGGCACCGGGGAAGCGGCTGCACCTGTCAGCGACTTCTGACCCGCCGGAAGCTTAGCCAGCCCGCCGCAACCAGGGCAATCACCAGAGAGACGACTGTTGCCACAGCCACGTTGATGCTGCCGATGGCGACCGTGTTACTGTCCAGCCGGACCGTCTCAGTCAGGATGCGCCCGACGCCATAGAGGATGAGGTACAGTCCCATCAGCTCTCCGGGCAGGAGGCGATGCCATAAGCGAGTGGCAAGATAGTAGAGCGCCAGGAAGGCGAGCAGGTTCCACAGCGACTCGTAAAGAAAGGCTGGATGGAAGCGGCTGAATTCCACATAGGCGTCCAGCCGATGGGACGGGTCGATAGTCACTGCCCAGGGCAGGTCAGTCGGCCGGCCGTAAAGCTCCTGGTTGACGAAGTTGCCCCATCGCCCGATAAACTGGCCCAGGGTAAGGCCGACCACGCCCAGATCGGCCCAGCGCAGGGCGGAAATGCGCCGCCGGAATGTGTAGAGGAACAGGCCCAGCGCCCCACCGGCGATGCCGCCATAGATGCCCAGCCCGCCGCGCCGCAGGTTAATGAGCTGCAGCGGGTTGCGGAAATAGTCGGCCGGCGTGATGCCCATGCTCGGCGACGGTGTCAACACGTGATAGAGACGGGCGCCGACAACGGCGAGGATCAGGCACCAGAAGAGGCCCGTCCAGACGTGACCCGGCGCCCACTGGTACCATGGCGGACGCTCTACCCAGGCAGGGTCCACCGCGCGCTGGGCTAGCAGCCGTTGGGCTACCTGTTCCCGGCCCTCGGCGTTCAACCCCAGCCGGTCCGGCTCCACGCCCCACCAGAAGAGCAGCTCGCCGGTCGTCCTGATCCGGTTGCGGTCGAGAATGGCCTCTATCTCTTCCGGCAACGAGAGCGTGTTAATGGGTTCCTGCCGCAGCTCGGCCGGCACTACGGCCTGCCACTCGGCCACAGCCCGGATGCCGGCGAGTTCGGCGACGACGTAGGCACCCAGCGCAATGCCTGCCGTGATGATGATGCCGTACCAGTAGACGTCGAGTCCAATAGCTTCAATGGTAAACGCCACGCGGTCCGGCGTGAACCCCGTCGCAAGATGGTACAGATAGAGGATCAGGGCTCCCACGCCAAACAGGGCGATCAGGATCCAGTAGACTCTTGGTCCGCGGTCGCGGACCTCTTCTTCAGGAAGTGAAAGCGCCATCAGGACACCCGGGCCTGCTGCCAGACATGTACAACACGTTGGGCCACCGTCATGTAGGTGAAGGCGGCGATGACGACGAGAGCAATCGCCGGCATGTCTATCAGGAGAGCCAGCGTCAGGACCACGTAACGCTCGACACGGCTGAGAATGCCAACCTTGGCGCTGTGGGCCAGTGCTTCGGCGCGGGCACGCGTATAGCTAACCATCAGCGAGCCCGTTGCCGCGACGTAGGTTGCCGCCAGCATCCAGCTATTATCCTGCGCCACGTAGTAGAAGATGAAGCCGCCAAACAGGATGATCTCGGCCAGCCGGTCGAGCGTCGAATCCAGGAAAGCGCCGAAGTTGCCCTGTTGCAGGCCCAGCTTGCGAGCAAGCGCTCCGTCCAGGGCATCGAGCGGGGCGATAAAGAAGATGGCAACAGCCGCCCACTGCATCTCCCCCTGGGCGATAAGCCAGGCCACCAGGAAGTGGGCCAGCATACCGGCGATGGTCAGGCTGTTGGGTGAGATACGCCAGCGCGCCATCACCGTCACAACCGGGTCAATGATAAACAGGGTCCGCCGCCGGAGAATGTCGGTTAGCGTCTCTTTGTCGTTAGGTATCGTGCTCGGCGTGGGATCCATACCGTTCTTTGACCTCTTGGTTAGGTTCTGAAATGCTAGCTAATGTCGGGAGCCATGTCAAACTTCGTGACCTGGCGCTCATTGCCAGCTGCCCCCGATGGTGCCATAATCGGCCTGTTTCGCGCCGGTAGATTATTGAACAGGCATTGACGCAAGTACCAGCAAGGAGACGCGCTTCATGAGATACGAAATCCTTGGCACCACCCTGCAGACACTGGACATTTATCTGTCGCAGGGCGAGTCATTGTTCACCGAATCAGGCGGCATGGCCTGGATGACGGGCGACATAGAGATGAGCACAGATACGCGGGGCGGCCTGATGAAGGGGCTGACGCGCTCGCTGGCGGGCGAGTCGCTCTTTCTGACGACCTACACCTGCACGGGCGGCGGCGCGATGATCACGTTTACGCCCGAGTCGCCGGGCTCTATCGTCGCGCTGGAGCTGGCCCCCGGAGAGAGCCGCATCTGCCAGAAAGACGCCTTTATGGTCGCCGAAAGCAGCGTAAGCCTGGAAGTCCACTTCCGCCGCAAGCTCGGCGCCGGCCTCTTTGGGGGCGAAGGTTTCATCCTGCAGCGGCTGACAGGGCCGGGCATCGCCTGGGTAGAGATTGCCGGCGAGGTGCGCAGCTATACCCTGAAGCCGGGCCAGACGATGAAAGTCGATCCGGGGCATATTGCCATGTACGAGCCCAGTGTCAATTACGACATCACTCGCGTCAAAGGCGTGCGGAATATGCTGTTTGGCGGCGAAGGGCTCTTTCTCGCGACCCTGACCGGGCCGGGCCGCGTCTGGCTGCAAAGCCTGCCGCTCTCCAACCTCGCCCAGAAGCTGGCTTCCTACATGCCCTCGAAGAGCAGCTAGCCCAGGTGTAGAACTGCAACCCTGACAGGTCTTCGGTAATCTGTCAGGACCTGGCAGCGAACCCATACCTGAAAAGAAAAAGGTCCGGCGAACCGGGCCTTTTTCTTGGGCAGCCACTGGCGGTGGGCACACCCTCTTCTCCTGCCTTTAGCGAGAGTAACTCGCTCGGGTGCGACGACACACGGCCTCGCCGTCGCGCCAGATCATCCAGATTTCAGATCGACTAACCCAGCGACTCGCGCAGGTCTTTAAGCTGGTTAGCGACGCTGTTATCCACAACCTGGTCGCCAACGCGCACGACGAGCCCGCCGAGAATATCCGGATCGACCCGGAAGGTTACGTCGGCGACGTTCAAACTGCGCTGAATGCGCTGCTTTTCGTTGTCGGTGAGCGGCAGGGCGCTGGTAACGACGGCCTGATCACCCTGCAGCGACGAAATCCCAGCCGGCGGGGCTGCCAGGAAGTCATTCACGAACTCGCGCTGCTTGGCCTCGTCCAGCCCGCTGAGGATGAGCTTGTTGGTCGCCGCCATGGCAATGGCCACTACCTGACCACGCAGGTCGGACAGGACGCGATCACGCTCTTCCTGCGCCGCCTCGCGTGACTCGGCGACGATCGCACGCGCCTCCTCTTCGGCCTGACGGATGATGCCTTTGCGGGTCTCCTCGCCCTGCTCGGCTGCTGCCTGGCGCACCCGGGCAGCCTCGGCGCGGGCCACATCCAGAATCTTCTTCGCGTCCGCGTCCGCGTTGTCGCGGGCAATCGATGCCTGGCGCGCGTCTTCGAGCCCCTTGGCAATACGGGCCTGGCGTGCCTCTAACGTCCGGAGAATGGGCTCATACAGAAAGGCCTTAAGGAAGGCCAGCAGAATGATGATGCCCAGAATCTGGATGATGAGGTAGCCACTATTTATTCCTAAGCCTTCCATAGATTATCTCCTCGTCGCGTGCGCCTAAAAGACGAACAGGATAATCAGGGCAATCACGAGCGCATAGATGGCTGTGGCCTCGGCAAAGGCAATACCCAGAATCAGGTTTGTCTGGATCGTGCCGGCCGCATCGGGGTTGCGGGCAATACCCTGGGTGGCACCGCCGGCCAGGATACCGATACCGGCGCCGGCGCCAATCACGCCCATCATGGCGAGACCGGCTCCCAAAGCCTTCAAACCCTCAGCGAGCGCAGCAGCAGCTTCTAATTCCATCAGAAATTACCTCCAACTAACTGTTTCTTATCCGTGTCAACGACTATGTTTGCCCGCCTCCCTCTAGTGGTGCTCCTCATCCCCGTGGTGGGATTGAGCAGCGCCGGCCATGAAGACGAGGCTGAGCATGGCGAAGACGATGGCCTGGATAAGACCTACGAAGAACTCGAGGGCAAAAAAGGCCACGTTCGCAACCGGGAGCAGGAACGCCATCACAAATAGCAAAACCTGACCGGCAAAGATATTACCGAGAAGACGGAAGCTAAACGAGAGGATCTTCGATATCTCGGAGATGAACTCCAGGAGACCGACGGCCGGGTCGAGGGCCCGGATCGGGTTCTTGGCAATGGCGCTGATCGGCAGGGTGAAGAACTTGCTCAGGTAGCCGATGCCCAGGTACTTGAAGCCGAAATACTGGACCATGAACATGGAGACCAGCGCCAGCGCCAGGGTAAAGTTCAGGTCGGTCGCCGGGGCGCGCAGGAAGGGCACGAGGGTCCAGTCGGCCTTCTCCGGGTCGGCCTCCAGCCCCAGCAGCCCGCTATTGCCCGCCGTGTTGCCATCGGCGCGAATGAGCAGGCCCACCGGCGAACCCTCCGGCACGCGAAGGTCGCCAATGTTCTGGGCATCAAACTCAGCTTCGATTGCATGCACCTCGTCTTCGCTAAGCTCGCGACCCTCGGCAAGGGCCTCCTCTTCGGCTTCCAGCGCGCGGAGGTGCGGCAGGTTTTCCCAGATGCCGATGCTGTCCACGCCGGGCACCAGCTCCAGCCAGTTGGCCAGGAGGATGAGCAGCAGGAAGGTCATGAAATAGGGGAAGAAATCCCGCACCTTTTCCCCGGCGATGCCACGGGCGAAATTGTAGGCGCCTTCGATGATCATCTCGAAGAAGTTGTAGAAACCCGTGGGCACCTCGTCAGCTGTGCGCGAGCGGGCGTTAGCGCGCAGCACGAGGACGACGATGATGATGTAGGTAAGCACCGTGGCGACGAAGGTGTTCGTCAGGCCACCCAGCACTGGCAGGGTAATTCCCGGATACTTTTCGCCGGGCAGCTGGATGACGGGCAAAACCGGCTTGGTAACCGCAATCACCGAACCCAGAATGATCATCAGGAGGATTGCGCCGAGAATGACGTAGCGTTTCTTCATAGTTCAGTTTCTTCCTCTTGATCGTCCTCCCTATCCACATCGAGCATACGCTGGGCGCGCGCCACGTTAGACATGGCTATCCGCACGATGACATAGAGGGTTACCGGAAAGCTGCCGACGAGGGCGAGGACGGTAAAGATGCCTTGCGTATCGAAGGTGTTGTCAAGGAACCGGCCCACTAAAAAAGCAACGGCGATGATAATGACGCTGGCAAAGCTTGTGATACATCCAATCTGGCTGATCAGTCCCGCGTATGCCGCGGCATACTCATTCTGCCGTTTGCTTTTGGACACAATTCTCTCTTTTCTGGATGGATTTGCGCATTATATCACAAGAGCCTGCCGCCGCAAGACGAGACCATTAGAATGGGAAAAAGGCCTGCCCTGCTTCGCGTGTCCACTCAAAAGCGGGATTGGCAAAGACGCCGAGATACAGAATGCCAAACACGCTCAGAGCCAGCGCCACCTGGGCCGCCCGGCTGACCGGTATGCGTACTGCCTCGTCCTCCGAGCGATACAAGTAGATGTACTTGACGACAGTCAGGTAGTAGTAGAGGCCGACGAAGGCGTTGAGCACGCCGATCAGCGCCAGCCACCAGAGGTCGGCATCGACGGCAGCTTTGAAGATAAAGAACTTGCCGAAGAAGCCCGCAGTCGGCGGGATGCCGCCCAGCGACAGCAGGGCGAAGAGCATTGCCAGGGCCAGATAGGGTGAGCGGCGGCTGAGGCCGTAGAAGTCCCTCATCTCGTCGGAGCCGGTCTCCCGGCCGACGAGCACGATGACGCCAAAGGCCGCGATATTGGTGACGACGTACATCAGCAGGTAGAAGAGCGCGGCGCCGCCGCCGTCGGGAGTCAGGGCGACCAGACCAATCAGCGCGTAGCCGGCCTGGGCAATGCTGGAGTAGGCCAGCATGCGCTTGATGTTGCTCTGGAAAATGGCCAGGACGTTGCCCAGGGTCATCGTGACGACCGTAATGGCAACCAGCGTAGACCACCAGGCGTTGCCCGCCTCGGGCGCGCCCATCATGCCCGCAGAGATAACGCGCAGGACGACGGCGAAACCGGCCGCCTTGGACGCCGTGGAGACAAAACCCGTAACCGGCGCCGGCGCCCCCTCATAAACGTCGGGCGTCCAGAAATGGAACGGTACGGCGGAGATCTTGAAGCCAAAGCCGACGATGATCATCATGCCCGCCAGCAGCAGCACCGCGTTGGCATTAACAGGTATCGGTACGCCGCGCAGCACGGAGGCAATGTCATAGATGTTTGACGAGCCGGTCAGACCGTACATCAGGCTGAAGCCATAGAGCATGACGGCTGAAGCGAAGGCGCCATAGATGAAATACTTCATGCCGGCTTCTACCGAGCGGCGCTTGTCGGTCAGGAAGCCAGCCAAGACGTAGAGGCTGATGCTCGCCGTCTCCAGGGCCAGGAAGAGCATGATCATATCGGACGACGCGGCCATCAGGCTGAAGCCAATCGTCGCCGTGAGCAGAAGCGCGAAGTACTCGCCGCGCTGCAGCTGTCCAACGTCCAGCGAGATGAGGATGGTGATCGTGGCGGCAATGAGCGCGATGACGCGGAAGACCAGCGTCACCAGATCGTTGCGGATCATCCCGCCCCAGAGCAGGGAGCTCTGCAGCGGGGCGGCTGTGTCCGGGTGTCCCAGGAAGAGCCAGACGCCGACCGTCAGCAAGAGGATGGCGAACGTACCCCAGGCGGCGAGCAGGCCGGCACGGCGGCGCCTGCCGGTAGGCAGTATCCGGTCGTAGCTCAATACGGCGACGATCAGGATGACCAGGGATATTTCTGGCACGAGGGCCAGGAAATGAGCAGTCCAATCAATCTGGGTACCCACTAGGCACCTCCAAGCCAGGCAATGATGTTCAGAGCCGTCATATGCAACGTGTCCCAGGCGGTAACGCCACCCTGAGCCATATCCAGGCGATTCACGACCGGCGCTACCCCGGCTTCTACAATCGGGGCAATGATCGACGGTAAGATGCCGATGGCAAACAGGATGACGACGAAGGCCAGTAGGGCAACCCTGTCGATGGCCAGGAGAGGCCGCATATCATGCCACTTCTCGGCGTCGTATTGGCCAAAGAAGACGCTGCCGATAGCCCGCAGAATGTAGGCCGCGGTGATGATGATACCGAAGACAGAGATGATCGCCAGAATGGGGTAGTAGGTCGAAGGATTGAGCCCGAGGAAGGTGTTACTCAGGTTAGTCGTGCCGCCTCGCCAGACCCCCAGAAAGATGGGGAACTCGGCGATAAACCCACTCAGGCCGGGCATGCCCATGGAGACCAGACCGCCAATGGTAAAGGCGACCACAGTCGCCGGCAGAGCACGGGCCATGCCGCTCAGCTGGTCCATATCGCGCGTATGGGTGCGGTCGTAGATCATGCCGACGACGGCGAAGAAGAGAGCCGTCATGATGCCGTGGCTGACCATCTGGATGCCCGCTCCGACATAGCCGTACATATTCATCGAGGCAAAGCCCATGCTCACCAGCCCCATATGGCTGACGCTGGAGTAGCCGATCAGGTACTTCATGTCGCGCTGGCGCATGGCAATGAGCGAGCCGTAGATGACGTTGATCACCGTGAAGAGGATGATAAACGGCAGCCAGTAAACGGCACCTTCCGGCAGCACGTGAATGCCCACGCGCATGGCTGCGTAGGCGCCCAGCTTCATCAGAACGCCGGCGTGAATCATCGAGACCGCCGTGGGCGCGGCGACGTGACCGTCAGGCGACCAGTTATGGAACGGGAACAGGCCGGCGAGCACGCCGAAGCCGAGGAAGATGGGCAGGAAAGTCCAGAGCTGCAGCTCGCGCGGGAACTCCGTCTCGGCCCAGACGCGCAGATCAAAGGTGAGCGGCTGTCCGGCCGCATCGAGGTTGAAATAGAGGACCAGGAACGGGATCAGGGCGATAAAGCTGCCGATGAGCAGATAGAGTGTCAGCTTCATCGCCGCGTATTCGCGGGTCCGCTCCCATCCCCAGATGACGATGAGCACGTACATCGGCAGGACGGCAAGCTCATAGAAGAAGAAGAGCAGGAAGCCATCCACGGCAATAAAGACGCCGTGAACGCCGGCGACGAGCAGCATGAAGAAGGCAAAAAACTCGCGCGGCCGGTCTTCGATGCCCCAGGAGATGAGCACGCCGCCGGCTCCGACGATGGCCGTCAGCAGGACGAGCGTGGCGCTCAGGCCGTCAACACCGACGATATAGTTGATGCCAATGCTCTCGACCCAGGGCACTTCCTCGACAAAGAGGAGCGTGTCGCGCCAGGACGAGGCGTTGAGCGAGTCGAGCCGGGCATAGTAGCCAACGTAGACGAAGGCCGCCAGCAGCAGACCGGTGAGCATCGTCGCCAGCGCCACCATCCGCGCGTTTTCTTTCCGTTCCTCCGGCAGCAGCAAGATGATGGCTGCCGCCAGAAACGGTGATAAGGCGATGATGGAGAGAAACGGGAATTGTTCCATACCTGATTCCACTTAGTGAAAGTCGAGCCTCTTCGCCGGCTCGCGCCTCGGTCCGCCTACCGGAAGAGGACCGATACGGTGTCGTTGATGATGGCTACGAGCCACTGCGGCCAGATGCCCAGGCTGAGCATAAGAATCATCAGCGGCCAGATAACCAGGTGCTCGCGCACAGTCATGTCTCGCAGGTTGGCCCAGCGCGGCAGCAGCGGACCGTGCAACGTCTGGCCGATACCCTTCAGGATGTACGCGCCGGTCATGATCAGGCCGATCATCGAGAGCGCCACCTGCAACGTGAACGGGTTCCAGGCGCCCCGGATGATCATGAACTCGCTGACAAAGCCATTGAGACCAGGCAGGCCAAGCGAGGCCATACTCGTGAAAATGAGAATGGCGCCATAGGCGGGCAGCACCGACCAAATGCCGCCGTATTGTTTGAGGTCGCGGGTGTGGGTGCGGTGGTAGATGACACCAACCAGGAAGAACATGCCCGCCGCCGACAGCCCGTGGTTGAACATCTGGAAGACGGCGCCATTTGTCGCCATGATCGCGTCTTCGACGAGCCGCGGCCCGGCCGAGCCCTCGACAGCCCAGGCATAGTAGCGGGCCATCACGGCGATTCCAAGAATGACGAAGCCCATATGGTTGATCGAAGAATAGGCGACCAACCGCTTGAAATCCCACTGGCCATAGGCCGCAAAACCGCCAAAGATGATGCTGAGCATGCCCAGGATAGCCAGAATCCACGCCGTCGTCTGGGCGATCTCGGGGAAAAAGGGCACGACGAGGCGGATGAAGCCATAGGCGCCGAGCTTCAGCAAGACACCCGCAAGGAGCATCGAGCCGGCTGTGGGCGCCTCTGTATGGGCGTCGGGCAGCCACGTGTGGAACGGCCAGATGGGCACCTTGATGGCAAAGGCCACCACAAAGAGAACGTAGGTAACCCCCTTGACCAGATCCACAGGCAGGCCGGAACCCGGTAGCACGTCGCCGCTCAGGTTGACCCACACGTCCATGAGCTGGACGATGTCAAAGGTACCTGTCGCCAGACCGATGAGCTGTATGGAAAGCAGCAGCCCCAGGCTGCCGGCCATGGTATAGATGAAGAACTTGAAGCTGGCGTAATTCCGGTCCTTCCCACCCCACAGGCGGATGAGGAAGTACATCGGCACGAGACCGATCTCCCAGAAGATAAAGAAGATCAGCAGGTCGAGCGCGGCAAAGAGGCCCAGCATGCCCGTTTCCAAGGCCAGGAACAGGACCATGTACATGCGCACGCGCTCCTCGATCTCGAAGCTGGCCAGCACGGCAACCGGCGTCAGGATCGTCGTCAGCAGCACCAGGGCGAGGCTGATGCCATCCAGACCGACATGGTAGCTGGCGCCGATGGCCGGGAACCACTCCGCCATTTCCTCAAACTGGAAGGTGGGGAAGGAGCGATCGAACTGGAACCACAGGTAGAGTGTCAGGGCCAGCGGAACCAGGCTGAAGACCAGAGCGAGCCGGCGAATGAGGTTCTCTTCGTCGTCGGGAAGCAGATAGAGGATTAGCGCCCCAACTGCCGGGAAGAAGACGATGATTGACAGAATGTGATCGAAGAAGAAGTCCATGACTACTCCAGTCTCTAGACGCCCAGCCAGACGCGGATGGTGTCCCACCAGTTGATGATTAGGACCAGGATGGCGAGCACAGACGCAATCCCCGTGGTGACGAGCACGTACTCCTGGAGCCGGCCGGTCTGGATGGTACGGAAATCGCGGGCCAGGCTGAGGAAGCCGTCTTTGATGGCGTCCACACCGCCGCTGATAACCCGCTCCTCAAAGCGCTTGAAGTACTGGCCCGACGTGTAGACGCTGCGGGCGATCAGGTGCAGCGTGCCGTCAATCAGCCCCTTGTCCACCCACTCGTAGACAAAGGTCGCCGAGAACCATTCCACGGGCTGAACCAGGATCAGATTGTAGAGCTCGTCCCAGTACCACTTGTTGGCCAGGAAGCCCCAGGCCGCGCCGAGCGGGCGTTGCAGCCGGTCGGGCTCCTCGGTTGTCTCGCGCGCTGTCCTGCCGTAGACCCACCAACCCAGAGCGAGACCGCCAAGCGCCACGATGAGCGAAGTCAGCAGCGGAATCCAGTTGAAGGGCAGCGTCGTCAGCTCGTGAACGTGGATGCCCAGCTCGTTGAGCCCGTGCAGCGTCCCTTCGACGGTTGCTCCGACGAAGTGATGGTAGAAGTTGGTGAAGATGCCATCCGTTCCCAGGAAGTTGTCCGGGATGCCCAGCCAGCCGAACGTCACCGCAAAAAAGGCCAGAGCGAGCAGCGGGATGGTCATGAAGGCCGGGCTCTCGTGGGCGTGTTCGGCCAGCGCCGTGCGCGGCTTGCCCAGGAAGGTGAGCGAGATCTGCCGCGCGGTGTAGAAGGCGGTCAGGAAGGCAGCGACCGCCAGCACGACGAAGACAATCATGGCAAAAATGCTGCCGCCCTCGGTTCCCTGGAACCAGGCGTCGGCCAGGATCTCATCCTTGGACCAGAAGCCCGCCGTAATAAAGGGAAAGCCGGAAAGGGCCAGGCCGCCGATGAGGAACGTCCAGAAGGTAACTGGCATCTTATGGCGCAGCCCGCCCATGTTGCGCATGTCCTGCGGGTCGGTGTGGTGGTCATGCGCGTGTTCCGCCCCGGCCTCCATGCCGTGGATGATCGAGCCGGAGCCAAGGAAGAGCAACGCCTTGAAGAAGGCGTGTGTAATCAGGTGGAAGGCCGCTGCGACGTAAGCGCCGATGCCGATCGCCGCCACCATGTAGCCAAGCTGCGAGATGGTGGAGTAGGCGAGCACGCGCTTGACGTCATACTGGGCCAGGGCAATCGTCGCCGCCATAATGGCCGTGAAAGCGCCAATACCGCCGATGATCAGACCGGCGTAGGGCTGCTCGGCCATCGCCGTGGCGACCAGCGGGAAGATGCGGATGAGCATGTAGACGCCGGCCGAGACCATGGCAGCAGCATGAATGACCGCGCTGACGGGGGTCGGGCCCTCCATCGCGTCGGGAAGCCAGGTGTGCAAAGGCCATTGGGCGCTCTTGCCGACGGTGCCGGTGAAGAGCAGCAGCGTCATGACCGCCAGCCCGCCGAAACCCACCGCTTCCGCCGCACCCGCCAGACTCTCGGCGGCGAATGCCTCATGGAAATTGAGCGTGCCGAAAACGCGGTAGAAGAAGACGATGCCGAGCAGCATAAAGACGTCGGCGACACGCGTGGTCATGAACGCCTTAATCGCCGCACGGCGAGGCGGGATCGCCTTGGGGTCGTCGTACTCGCGAGCGTACCAGAAGCCGATCAGCAAGTACGAGCAGAGGCCCATGATCTCCCAGCCTGCGAAGAGCAGCAGAAGGTTATCCGCCACCGTCAGGAGAAGCATGGCGCCGCCAAAGAGGCTCATCAGGGCAAAGAATCGGCTGAACAGCGGATCGACGCCGCTGTGATTCGGCGCGCCGAGGACGACGTGGTCGCCCGGGCCCATGCCCCAACGGTGGTAGCCGACGCTGTAGACGAGAATCATCGCCACGGCAAAGGGAACCATGAAGAGCATCACCGCCGTCAGGGGATCGACGGCGACGCCCATCTGCAGCCAGCGCGCCGCATCGCGGGTAAAGGGAAGCCAGAGCACTGAATCGGCGATGACCAGGGGCTGCTCGATCAGTGAAGCAAAGTGATCACGCCAGCCGTCGAAGAACACGGTCAGAGCAATCGTCCATCCGAGGAAGAGGGATGTAAAGATGCCGGCCCACGCAACGACCCAGCTCAACGTCTTGCTGCGGTTGAAGACGAGCATGATCAGGAAGAAGGCGAGCAAGGGCCCGGCGGGCACGAGCCATGTCATCAGGGCTAGGGTTTCTTCTGACATAGGTTGTCCTATCTTCAGTCGGTAGTGCGCAGTGGGCGGCAGTCAGTAACCTGTAAACTGACGGCCGATCACTGCCAGCTGACCACTAATACTTCAATGAGTCCAGTTCGTCGGCAATGACCGAATCGCGCTCGCGGTAGACGCTGATGACCAAGGCGAGGCCGACGGCAGCCTCGGCGGCAGCCAGGGCGAGCACAAAAAGCGACCAGGCCAGGCCAACCGGCCGGTCAGGTGTCAGGTAGCGCCAGAAGGCGATGAGATTGATGTTGACGGCATTGAGCATCAGCTCAACCGACATCAGGATAGCCACCGCGTTGCGCCGGGCGATGACGCCATAAAGACCCATGGCGAACAAAATCGCAGCGACGATGAGATACCAGGAAAGGGGAACCATAAGCGTTTACTCTCTGTCCTTGGGCAACCGCTCGGGCCAGGCGACGACGATGGCGCCAATCAACGCGGCAAGCAGCAATACCGAAGCGACTTCAAACGGCAGCACATACTGGTTGACGTCCACCAGCGCGGCGCCAAGCTGCACCACACTGCCCTCAATCATCGCGCCGGGCACGTCGGGCCGCAGGCTGCCAACGCGGCCGGCAGCTTCCAGGGGCCAGTAGCGCACGATCACGAAAAGAGTCACTGCCAGCGCCAGCAAGGAGACCACGCCACCCAGGATCCACTGGTTATTGAACGGCGTCTCCGTAGTCTGCATCAGCCGCCGGGTCATCATGATGGCAAAGATGACCAGAATAGAGATAGCGCCGATGTAGATCAGGAGCTGTGCAGCTGCCAGGAAGCCCGCTTCCAGCAGCACGTAGAGCCCGGCGACGCCGAGGAACGAGCCCATGAGAGCCAGAGCGGCGTGAAAGAGATTGCGGTTACTAACCACGATCCAGCCCATGATCAGGGTGAAGGCGCTAACCACGATAAATAGGATGTTTTGAGCCATCTTTCTCCACTCCGCCTAAGGCGGACCTCCGCCTTTGGCGAACCTACGCTAACGGTTAACCGGCACAGCCTTAGACAGCGGGGACAACTTGGTCACAATGCGGCTGGTCCCCGTCCAGGGTAAGCGCCGTGAATTGCCCGGCGCACCAGTTTGTCTGGCCGGTAATACCGACTATTAATGTGCAGCTTCGGCTACGAGTTCGTCTGACTCCAGACCTTCCAGTTCGCGCGCCGACTCATACGCTGTGCGCTCACGACGTCCGCGCCAGCGCAGAATCTCCAGCGCGCCCAGGCCAACCGCCAGGTTGAGCACCAGATGGATGGCGGCATGGAGATAGGGACCACTGTTTGTGACGAACGACAACTTCTCGACGATCGCCACGACCAGAACCAGCACGAGCGAAAGCGGGACGAGGAACTTCCAGTTCAGGTCCATCATCTGATCGATGCGTACACGCGGCAGGGTGCCACGAATCCACACGAAGACGAAGTACACTGCGAACATCTTGACGAAGAAGGCGATAAAGCCAATCGGCCGGCCCCACGTCTCGAGGCTCTCCAGGCCGAAGAAACGCCAGCCACCCAGGTAAATCGTGGCGAACAATGCCGACATAAAGAGGGTGGAAATGAACTCGGCCAGGAAGAACATGCCGAACTTCATGCCGCTGTATTCGATGTGAAAGCCGGCGACAATCTCCGACTCCGCTTCCAGCAGGTCAAACGGCGTGCGACCCGTCTCGGCCAGGGCAGAAATAAAGAAAATGATCGCGGAAAGCGGCACCACCAGAAGGTAGGGCACGATCTGGGCAAGCACGAGACCCTGCAACGCCATCGTGTGCGCCAGCAAGATCGGGACGATCAGGCTGAGGACCATCGGGATTTCGTAGCTGACCAGCTGAGCCACCGAGCGGAAGGCACCGAGCAGCGCGTATTTGTTATTGGAACCCCACCCCGCCAGAAGGATCGTGACGACGGAGGCAGAGCTGATGGAGAGGATATAAAAGACGCCGATGTTCAGGTCCACGCCGATGATACCGTCGGCGAAGGGAATGACGGCCCACAGCAGCAGGGACGTCATGACGGTGAGCAGGGGCGCGAGATTGTAGGCGAGGAAGTCGGCCCCCGCCGGCGTGATCTGCTCCTTCACCAGCAGCTTGATGACGTCGGCCACCGTCTGCAGCAGGCCGAATCGCCCGCCGACGCGGTTTGGGCCAATACGGTCCTGGATACGCGCGATGATCTTCCGTTCCAGCCAGATGAGGAAGATGACGATAAGCAGCAAGAAGGTCGAGACGATGAGGATGCCGGCAATGTCGAGAATCGCCTCAATCAGCCAGGGCGCCATCGAGTCGGCCCATACCGCCCGCAGATAGTCGAAGACGGTGAGTTGAACGAGGCTGCGGAGGAAGTCGATAAGGTTAAAGCTCATGGGAGATACTCCGAGGGCAACCAGTCCCGGCTCACGTCCATTCCAGGGCGCCCTTGCTCCAGGCATAGCCAAGGCCGACGACCAGGATGAGGACGAAGACGACGACCTCAAAAGCGGCGAACAGAGTCAACTGATCGTAGGCGGCAGCTATCGGAAACAGGAATACAGACTCGACGTCGAAGACGACAAAGACGAGGGCGTAAATGTAATACTGGACCTTGAACTGGATCCAGGTATCGCCGACGGTCTCAATACCACACTCGTAAGTCTGATTCTTGAGCGGATTTGGCTTCTGGGGGCCCAGAAGCCGGTTGATGACCACTGGCGCAAGGGGGAAAACAGGTGACAATACCAGAAAGATGCCAATAAATTGCCAGTCGGTTAGCACGCAAATTCCTCCTCAGCAGGCAGTCGTGAGCTTCGTCAGGTTTATAACACATGCCATTTGGCATGGCAAAGCGGACGAACACGGGATTCTAGCAAAAACAGTCCGGGAGGCAAGCCGTCGCCACGGCTATTTTTGGCAGCAGCCCGCCCTCTGCTACAATATGTCTCGTAGCCTTCGACTGCCGTCTGTCTGGCGGAGTGACAAGAATGCCACCGTGGGTGCCTCAACAGCAACGAATACTGGTAGTAGATGATGACCCTCAAGCTTTAGTGGTGCTGAAGCACATGCTCGAGCTTGATGGCTATTCGGTGATCGCCGCGCGCTCGGGCGAAGAAGGGCTGGCGCTCGTCGAACGGTTCGGCGTACCCCATCTGGCGCTGGTGGACTACAACATGCCGCCGGGTATGAACGGCTTCATGTTTGCCCGCGCTCTCCGTGGCTACGGCGACATCCCGATCATCATGCTCACGGCTCTCGACGATAGCGAGACGATTGTGGAGATAATCGAGGAGTTTGCCGACGACTATGTGACCAAGCCCTACAACCCGCCGGAGCTGGCGGCCCGCGTGCAGCGGGCGCTGGCCCGTGTCAGCGATTTCACCTATACCATGCAGGGTGAAGAAAAGATTGACGACTGGCTGTCTATCGACTTTGTCGAGCGGCGAGCTATCGTCAACGGTAAGGGAGTCTCGTTGACGCCGATCGAAGCCAGAGTGCTGCAGCTGCTGCTGCGCAACGCGGGCCGCGTCGTCACGACGGAGGTGCTGCTCCAGCGGCTGTGGCCCGAGGAGACGGCGCCCGAAGACCGGCTGCACGTCCACATTCATCGTCTGCGACGCAAGATCGAGCCCGATCCCGACAAGCCGCAGTATATTCTCTCAGAGTGGGGTGAAGGCTACTCCTTTGCCATGCGCAGTTGAGAGACCACAAGATAACCTGTATTTTGGAAGGATAGCCATGCTGCTTGCCGGCGATATTGGCGGTACAAAAACGGTACTCGCACTGTATACGGCGGAACGTGGGCCCCACCACCCGCTCTTTAAGGAGACCTTTCCCAGCAGGCAGTATGCCTCACTCGAAGCGGTTATCCGCGCCTACCTGCAAGACAAAGATGCGGAGGTGCATTACGCGGCGTTCGGCGTTGCCGGTCCGGTCGTCCGCGATCGGGCCGAAATCACCAATCTGCCGTGGGTATTGAATGAGCGCCACCTGGAACGCGCCTTCGACTTTAAGCAGGTTCACCTGCTAAACGATCTTCAGGCAGTCGCGACCTCAATACCGATCCTGGAGGAAGACGACCTTGTAACGCTGCATGCAGGCCAGCCGGAACCAGGCGGCACCATCGGCGTCATCGCGCCGGGCACCGGACTGGGCGAAGCCTTTTTGACCTGGCAGGGGGAGCGCTACCTGGCCTATCCTTCGGAGGGCGGGCACGCGGATTTTGCTGCGGATACCCCTCTGGAACTGGATCTCCTGCGCCACTTGCTGGAGCGCTATGACCACGTCAGCTATGAGCGCGTCTGCTCGGGCATGGGCCTCCCTAACCTCTACGCCTTTCTCCACGAGACCGGCCGTTTCGAGGAGCCCGACTGGCTGCGTGAGCAGGTCAGGGCGGCTGCCGACCCTACCCCGATCATCGTGAGTGCCGCCCAGCAACAGAAAGCGCCCATTGCCACGGCGACCCTGGAGCTTTTCGTCAATATTCTGGCCCGCGAGGCGGGCAATCTTGCTCTGAAACTGCTGGCTACCGGCGGTATCTATTTCGGCGGCGGCATCGCCCCCCGTATCCTTGACCAGCTACGCGAAGGGCGTTTCATCGAGCATTTCCTGGACAAGGGCCGTTTTCGCGACCTGCTCCAGCAGATACCTCTCCAGGTCATCATGAACGACGAAGCGGCTCTCATCGGAGCGGCCCAGGACGGCTTCCTGTTGATGGGAGAAAACCTGGCGACTGTGCGGTCTGGATAGGAGTCGTGAGCATACGTATCTTTGACACGCCGGAGATGCTTTACGAGGCGGCTGCCACTGCTGTCGTCCGGCTGGCTAACGATGCGGTTGCGGCACGCGGGCGCTTCCTCCTGGTGCTCTCCGGAGGTCAGACCCCCCTGCCCCTTTTCGAGCGGCTGGCCCAGCCGGAATGCGTCCACGAGCTACCCTGGGAACAGACCCACGTCTTTTGGGCCGACGAGCGACTGGTTCCGCCGGACGACGAGGCGAGCAACTTTGGCCAGGCCCGGAGAGTCCTGCTCCGTCACGTGCCCATCCCGGAAGAACAGATACATCCCGTGAATGGCGTTCTTGAGCCGGAGGGCGCGGCGAGCGCCTATGCGAAAGAGCTGGCGGGCCTCGCCGAACCGGGCCTTCCCTGGCCTCGTTTTGACCTCGTCCTGCTCGGCCTGGGCGCTGACGGCCATACCGCAAGCATCTTTCCCGGCATAGCAGGAGAGCTGCCGGACGATGCCCCGGTCTTTGCCCTGGATGCCGGCTACCAGGACCGGCCGGCCCGGCGCATCACCCTCACGCCGGCGGCTATCAACGACAGCCGCGAGGTCATCTTCCTGGTGACCGGCAAAGACAAAGCGGAGGCCCTGACCCGCGCTCTGACCCCCGGCGCCAGCAGCGAGGTCGCCCCGGCCCGCCTGATCCGGCCGCTCAATGGCAGCCTGAGCTGGTTTGTGGATCGGGACGCCGCAAGCCTGCTGGACGACGGATCGGCCAGCCGCCAGCACGAGGAGGGTCATTCACCAAGAGGAGATTCCCATGACTAAACTGAACGATCTCGCCCAGCTCGGGCAATCGATCTGGCTGGACTATATTCGGCGCGACATGTTGACGTCACAGGAGTTGCACCAGCTCGTAGCGATGGGCGTGCGGGGGGTGACGTCCAATCCCTCTATCTTCCAGCAGGCGATCACCGGGAGCGACGCCTACGAGGACAGCCTGCACCAGCTTGCGAGCGAAGGCAGGACGCCAATGGAGATTTACGAGGCGCTTGCCATCGACGACATTCAGCGGGCTGCCGACGTCTTCCGCAGCCTGTACAACCAGACCGAGGGCGCGGATGGCTACGTTAGCCTGGAGGTGAATCCTGAGTTTGCCAACGATACAGAGGCGACCATAGCCGAAGCGCGGCGTCTCTTTGCCCTCATCGATCGCCCGAACGTCTACATCAAGGTACCGGCGACGCCGGCCGGCATCCCCGCCATCGAGCAGTTGATTGGCGAGGGGATCAACGTGAATGTCACCCTGATCTTCTCCAGAGAATTGTACGATCAGATTATTGAAGCGTATATGCGCGGCCTGGAGACGCTGATTTCGCGGGGGGGCAATCCCCGGGACGTATCTTCGGTCGCCTCCTTCTTCGTCAGCCGGGTAGACAGCAACGTCGACGCCCGACTCGACGCTATGGGCGTAACCGACGTGCGCGGAAAGGCGGGTATCGCCAATGCCAAGCTGGCCTACCAGCTCTTCCTCGAACGGTTCGCCGGCGAGCGCTGGGAGCGGCTGGCGGCCCGGGGAGCGCGGCTGCAACGACCGTTATGGGCCAGCACAAGCACGAAAGACCCGGCCTACTCCGATACGATGTACGTAGACGAGCTTATCGGTCCGAATACCGTCAATACCGTACCGCCCCACACGTTGGAAGCGATCCTCGATCACGGGCGTGTGGAGATTACCCTGACGAAAGGCATCGACGAAGCGCGAGCGGTTCTGGCGCGTCTGGAGGAGCTGGGCATCAGCATTGATGCGGTCACTGCCGAGCTGCTGGAAGAAGGAATCGCTAAGTTTGCCGAGCCTTTCCGCAAGCTCATCACCGCCATTGCCGAGGAGCGAGACCGCATCTTGCGCGACGTCGAGGCCTGGGACTATAAGCTGGGCCAGTATGATATGGCAGTCCGCGTGGCTGCGCGTAAGCTCGCGGACGACGACGTCCTGCGGCGTATGTGGGCCAGGGACTACACCCTGTGGTCGGACTCGCCGGACGAGATCACCAACCGTCTAGGCTGGCTGACGATTGCCCGCACGATGGCGGATATAACGGACGAATTAAGGGCATTCGCCGCCGAGGTGCGCGGCGACGGGTATGATAAGGTCGTCCTGCTGGGCATGGGCGGCTCCAGCCTGGCGCCGGAGCTGTTCGCGCGGACGTTTGGGCCGGCCCCCGGCTACCCCGAGCTACTGATCCTCGACAGCACCGATCCGCTGGCCGTGACTAACGTGCGCAAACACCTCGATCCGCAACGGACGCTCTTCGTCGTCTCCAGCAAATCGGGCAGCACTGTGGAGACGATCAGCTTTTTCAAGTATTTCTACACCTGGATGACAGAAGGGCTGGACGGGGAGGCTGTGGGCGACCATTTCGTAGCCATCAGCGACCCCGGCAGCCCCCTGATGGCGCTTGCTTCCCGCTACCAGTTCCGCGCGGCATTTGCCAATGACCCGAATATCGGGGGGCGCTATTCGGCGCTGTCCCACTTTGGGCTGGTGCCCGCCGCTTTGCTGGGCATCGACCTGGACGAGCTGCTGGCCCGCGCGCAACGCATCGACGGGCCTGAGGCAGCCGAAAAAGCGGGCTTTCTGGGCGCCGTGCTGGGCACCCTCGCGCAGGACGGGCGCGACAGGGTCTCATTCATCACGACGCCCAACCTGGCGGGCTTCGGCGACTGGGTCGAACAGCTCATTGCCGAGAGCACCGGCAAGAAGGGCCGGGGCATCCTGCCAATCGTCGGCGAAGGGCCGCTGCCACCGGAGGCTTACACGAGGCGGCAGAAGATTGTCTACCTGCGCCTGCTGGGCGACGAGGACTACGACGAGCAGGTTGCCGAGATTGCCGATGAGCTGCCGGTCATCACCATCACCCTGCGCGACCGTTACGACATAGCCGAGCAGTTCGTGGTCTGGGAGATCGCCACCGCCGTGGCCGGACAGATCCTGGGGATCAATCCCTTCAACCAGCCGAACGTGGAATCGGCCAAAGTACGGGCCAGGGCGCTGCTTGACGCCGCTGCCGGCGGCGATACGCCGGCCGGCCGCAGACCACCAACACCGGTGCCATCTTTCAGCGATGGGCCAGCCAAAGTCTACGAAGCGCATCTGCCGGCGGATAACGCCGCGCAGGCGCTGGATAACTTCCTGGAACTGGCGCACGCCGACAGCTACATTGCCGTGCAGGCCTACGCCGCGCCAACAGCGGAGAACGACGCGGCGCTCGTCAGCCTGCGAAACTACTTGCGCCAGAAGGCGGGCGTGCCCGTGACGGTTGGCTACGGTCCGCGTTTCCTGCACTCGACAGGGCAGCTCCACAAGGGAGATGCCGGCGATGGGCTGTTTATCCAGCTAACGACGGAAGCGGTGCCGGACGTGCCAATACCCGACGAGCCCGGCGAACCGGCCAGCTCGTTGACCTTTGGCATACTCAAAATGGCCCAGGCCCTCGGCGACGCAGAAGCCCTGAAGGAAGCGGGCCGGCCGGTCATTCGCTTCCACAGCGCCAGCAACCGGCTGGCGCCGCTTGTTACCACGATGCAGCGGTGATAACGCCCCGGAAGCCGCGGCGGCTGGCGGCGCACCATTCCTTATAGCAGGCTACTCAGCGTATGGATCAGGATTCCGCGACCATCGTCATCTTCGGCGCTTCCGGCGACCTGGCCCGGCGCAAGCTGGTTCCGTCGCTGCTCAGCCTCTACGAGAATTGGCGGCTGCCGTCCGATTTTCGTATCGTCGGATCTGCGCGTTCCGGGTTCAGCGACGAGCGCTTCCGGGAGCATCTTGGCGAGGGCGTTGGCGGCGCGAGTCCGCCGGCCAAATCGGCTAAATGGCAGGAGTTTGCCGAGCATCTCTACTACGCACAGGCGGAATATCACGACGCCGGCGCTCTGAGTCGGCTTGACGAGCGGCTGGCCGAATTGGAGCCCAAGGGGGCCGGCCGCCTCTATTACCTCGCCGTGCCGCCGGCCGTCTATAGCGACCTGATCGCGGCGATGGGCGAAGCCGGTCTGACTGCCGGGGGCAGTGGATGGCGGCGGCTGGTCGTGGAAAAGCCGTTCGGGCGCGACCTCGACTCGGCGCGGGCGCTCAACCGCCAGTTGCACGCCATGTGCCGCGAGGATCAGATCTACCGTATTGACCATTACCTGGGCAAAGAGACGGTTCAAAACATCCTCGTCTTTCGATTTGCCAACGCCGTTTTCGAGCCGGTCTGGAATCGCAATTACGTGAGCTACGTGCAGATTACGGCGGCCGAAGACGTGGACGTGGGCGAGCGAGGCGGCTATTACGACGGCGCCGGGGTCCTCCGCGACATGTTCCAGAACCATCTTCTGCAGCTGCTCGCGCTGGTCGCCATGGAGCCACCAAACAGCTTCGAAGCCACGCCGCTCCGCAACGAGAAAGTCAAGGTCCTGTCGGCCATCCGGCCCTTCGACGGAGCAACGGCAGCGCAGCAGAGCGTACGCGGACAATACGAAGGTTACCATGAGGCCGACAACGTATCGGCCGGCTCGCAGACGGCGACGTTCGCCGCCGTGAAGTTGTTCATTGACAACTGGCGCTGGCAGGGAGTGCCGTTTTACCTCCGCTCGGGCAAGGCGCTGGCGAAGAAGACAACCGAGATCGTCGTTCATTTTCAGTGCCCGCCCCACATTCTGTTCGACCGATCGCTCGGCGAGCCCCTGACGCCGAACTATATCGCCCTCTGTATCCAGCCCGACGAGGGTATCCATCTGCGCTTCGAGGTTAAGGTGCCCGGCGCCG